>JBIOWL010000337.1:0-4975 GCA_044868645.1 Aestuariivirga sp. | reverse complement strand
AATAGGCAACAAACGTGTTGGGCAGGTTCGCAATGCTGCCTGGAGTGAGATTCCAGATGCCGAAGGCCAGCAGGAAGGGGTGAAGCAATGCCGAGCAAAAGACACCGAGAGTCAGGCACTGCGCCGTCCAAAAACCGGATGCGCCAAGCTCACGGTACAGGAGCCGCGGCTCACGCATATGCACCAGCCAGCTTTGTAAGAAGCCCTTGAGCCAGCGCCGCCGCTGCCTCAGCCAGTTGCCCAGCTCCATGTTAGCCTCTTCCAAGGTGTTGCTGGCAAGCAGATCGCAGCGCAATCCCATGCGTGCCAGACGCAAACCAAGGTCCGCATCTTCCGTGACATTGAAGGGATCCCATCCTCCGCAAGCCTCCAGCGCCCGCAGCCGGAAATGGTTGGAGGTGCCGCCGAGGAGAATTGGTAGCCCCCGTTGCGCCAGAGCAGGAAGCATGATCCTGAAGAGGGAGGCATACTCGGCGGCGAATTGCCGGGTGAGCCAGCTGTCGTTCGGATTGTAGAAGGAAAGCGCCGCCTGCAGGCAGGCAACCTCGTCAGGCGCGGCCGCGAAAGCCATGGCCGCCAGGCGCAGCTGCCGCTGATCGGGAACGTCCTCGGCGTCGTAAATCGTGACCAGCGAGCCCCGGGCAAACTGCAGCGCGTAGGCAAGTGCCCGCGGCTTTGTCTGCGGCTTGCCGGCGGGAACAATCACGATATCGAAATGCTGCGGCAGGGTAAACTCCGCCACTGCCCGATGCATGGGCGCATCGCCTTCCTCGAGGATGAGCTTGATGTCGAGCTTCTCATGGGGATAGTCGATCATAAACAGCGCAGTCATGAGCTGGCTGAGAATCTCCGTCTCCTTGAAGAGCGGAACCAGCACCGTGTAGGCCGGCAGCTCCTCGTTTCTGAGATGAGGCGGACCATGTTCTGGCGGGCGCTGCAAGGGCAGCAGGCAAATGCTCCTGATCGCCACGACAAAAGTGAAGAACAATATGCCCGCTATCGCAGCGACGAAGGACAGCGCGCCTGCGCCTTTCAAAATGCCGAGCACTGTCGTACCGGTTACGAGTGCGGCAATAATGAAAATCTGGAAGTCCGAAAACCTCGTACTGGCCGACATCTCAGGCTGGTATTTCGCCAGCCCCAAGACCGCCATCCTCAGGACAAGGCGGCCATGATGGCGCTGTACCACCGTCCGGTAATCGGCGGGCGTGATCCGCGCCACAACCTTGAGGCCCCTCCGGCGCGCCTCATGCCATGCCTCTTCAGAGACAACCGCATGGAGCACCACCGGCGACATCCAGTTGAACGGAATGATCTTGTGCCAGAGAACGAGTTCGTGATCTTCGGGCAGGTGGCGGCGGAAGGCACTGTCAAGCCAATCTGCCGGCACATATGGCAAGACATCAAAACTGGAATCGTCTAGCTTCGCGGCCCCATGTGCCGAAGCCAAGTTCCGCGCCGACCGTTTAGGTGAGTTGAATGCCAAACGCCAAAATCCCACTAACCGCCAGGCATCTCCTCCCCCTTTGGCCTGGTTATTGGCTGCAGGGCGCGACTTCCAGACGTCACACTCTTCAAGGTGCGGTGCGAACTTGCGTCATTCTGTTTTTGATTGCAACAGGTTGTGTCCCCGCACTGGCCCAGGAGGCGCCATCGCCCTTCCCGCGTTTCCGTTTCAAGGATCAGGAAGCGGCAAAGCCGCTCGCGCCCGAGATCGGCAAGCTCGTGCTGCTGACGGACAAGGACTTCGCACCCTGGAGTTTTATCGACGAAAAGGGTGCAGCCCAGGGTATATCGGTGGACCTTGCGGTTGCCGCATGCGGGGCGGCGAAGCTTGTCTGCACCGTGCTCCCTCTTGATTTCAAGGAGCTTCAACCGGCCCTCTCCCGCGGCACCGGCGATGCCATCATTTCAGGCATGAAGCTCGATGAAGCCATGCTCCGCGACTATCGCTTCACCAAGCCCTATTACCTGTCGCTTGGCCGCTTCGTGGCAAGAACAGGCGCCTCACTCGCTTCCAACGATGCCCGCGCCCTCACTGGAAAGCGCCTGGGCTTTGCCGGCAATTCCGTCCATGAGAAATTTCTCAGACGCTACTACGAAAAATCGCAGCTGCAGCCCTATGACACTTTGGATGCAGCTCTCGAAGCACTTCGGACGGGAGCGCTTGATGCTGTCTTTGGCGATTCAATTGCCATCTCCTATTGGCTCGCCGGAACCAATTCGAGGAAATGCTGTCAGGCGCTGGGCAAGTCCTTCGTCGACCGCAACAGTTTCTCGCGCGAGCTTGTTTATCTGACAAGGTCTGGCCGCGAGAACCTCAGGGACATTTTCGACGCGGCTCTCGATGAGCTTGAGGACAAGGGCGAGACCGCGCGCATCTTCACGTCCTATCTGCCGGGTCCTGTCTGGTAGCAAGAACGGAGGCGTCTGCGCCGCGTGCCTCTGCCAATGACGTGAAACTGCGCGCGGCAAGTAACTTCGGCAGGCCGTCAAGCACATCACGGATGAGCACAGGCCCGCGGTAGACCAGCGCCGAATAGATCTGCAGCAGCGAGGCTCCCGCGAGGATTTTTTCAAAGGCGCTTGCCGCATCCTCAATGCCTCCAACGCCGATGAGTGGAATCTTGCCGCCACTCGCCAGAAAGAATCGCGCGAGTATCTGTGTTGAGAGGGAACGTAGCGGCCGCCCCGACAACCCGCCCGTTTCATTGCGATGTGAAGAACGAAGCACTGGCCGCGATAGCGTGGTGTTGGAAATGATGACGGCATCAACCGCATCATCCGTACAGCAGCGCGCGATGTCCTGAAGCTCTTCATCGCCAAGGTCCGGCGCGATCTTGAGGAACATTGGAACAGGCTTGGTGAAGGAGGCTCGCGCCGCGTTGAGGCGCTCCAGCAGCTTCTGCAATTCATCCGCAGACTGAAGACCGCGCAGGCCCGGCGTGTTGGGCGATGAGATGTTGATGGTGAAATAGCTCGCCAGTTCCGCGAAGACAGCAAGTCCTGCCACATAGTCTGCGATGCGGTCGTTCGAATCCTTGTTCGCGCCGATATTGACGCCGACAATGCCCGCGTGGCCTTTCTCGCGCAGGCGCCGGAGCACCGCGCCATGCCCTTCATTGTTGAAGCCCATGCGATTGATGACGGCTTGGTCCTCGCTGAGCCGGAACAGGCGGGGGCGCGGTTTGCCTTCCTGCGGGTGGGGCGTCACCGTGCCCACCTCCACAAAACCGAAGCCAAGGCCCAGCATCCGGTCCGGCACCTCGCCATTCTTGTCAAAACCCGCAGCAAGACCGAGCGGGTTCGGAAAATCAAGGCCGAAGAGTTTCTGCGAAAGCTGTGGGTGCGGGGCGGAGGGTGCAGCGACAGGCAGGCAGGAGAGCGTCTTGATGGTAAGGCGGTGTGCCTGCTCGGCATCAAGGCTGTGGAGCAGGGGCCGCGACAAGGCAAAGCCGATGGCAGCGAGACTCATCCGCGCCAGCCCTCGGGGAAATGGAAGGCCCCTTCCCTGAACGGAAGCGGCCTGGCCCAGAGGGCGATTCGGGGATCAATGGTGCCGTAAACATGGGGAAACAACGCCCCGCCCCTCGAAGGTTCCCATTTGAGGTTCTTGAGGGTGTTGGCCTCGAAGGCCACCAGCAGCAGGTCCTTCTGCCCGGAAAAGTGACGCTCCGCCGTTTCTTCCACCTGCAAAGCATTGGAAAGATGGATAAAACCGTCCATAAGGTCTATGGCGGCACCCATGAAGACGCCGGCCAGTCTCGCCTGACGCCAGCCTTCCGCCGAAATGATCTTGTAGACGAGTGCCATGAATGGGTTCCTGATTCCGGAATTAGCAGAAAGATTTTACTGGACAACGCTCTGGTTTTGAGGTATTTTGTCCTAAACAAGGTGGAAAATCGCTATGAGGAAAGGTAATATGTTCAGTCACAAGCAGGTCTGGAACGCCATTGACGTGATTGCGGAGCGCTATGGCTTCTCACCGTCAGGCTTGGCCAAGAAAGCGGGGCTTGACCCCACTTCCTTCAACCCTTCAAAGCGCATCGGCCCCAATGGCAGGCCGCGCTGGCCCACCATGGAATCAATTTCCAGCGTGCTCCAGGCTTCCGGCGCCTCGGTCGATGAATTCATGGAAATCCTTTCGGGCAAGAAGGGGGCGCCGCCAAAGCGCCGCGTCCTGCCGCTCATTGGCTTTGCCAAGGCGGGCCGGGGCGGCTTCTTTGATGATTCGGGCTTCCCCGTGGGCCAGGGCTGGGATGAGGTCGAGGTGCCGGGTGTCACCGACACCACGGCCTATGCCCTCGAGATCACCGGTGATTCCATGGTGCCCGTCTACCGCGAGGGCGACACCATCATCGTTTCGCCGGGAGCGACCATCCGGAAGGGCGACCGTGTGGTGGTGAGAACCTCCGACGGCCAGGTCATGGCCAAGATCCTGCAGAAGCAGTCGGCCCGCACCGTCGAGCTTGCCTCCTTCAATCCGGACCATCCGATGAAGACGCTCGATGCCAAGAACGTGGACTGGATGGCCCGAATCATCTGGGCTAGCCAGTAAAATCCCAGCTGCAGAAAATAATCCTTGACAGGACTTTGATCCTGTCCTATATGTCAATCGTGCACAGGAGGTTCGTCCTCCCCGCTGATTGACATCGTGAATGGCCTTGGGATGGGGCCGAAACCATCCCCCGCCTGGCGGGCTGGGTTCCATCCAATCCGTCATTCCGGCTCGCGTCGTGTGATTGCTGCGCAACCGCCGCCGCTTGCACGGACTGACCAATAATTGGGCAGTCGCGCCGCTGTTCCGAAGCAGAAGGGTTAATGAAGTTCGGCCGCTATCCGCAATGCTTGAGGGATGTCTCTGGACACCGGGTATCTCCGGCCTTAGGAATCATCTCGGGGAGGCGAAAGGGCGGTTGGGACGTTGCGCATGCGTGGTTTGTATCTTGTTGCGGTTTTGGTTTTGAACGCGATG
>JBIOWL010000336.1:0-7721 GCA_044868645.1 Aestuariivirga sp. | reverse complement strand
ATCCCCATCTACGGCATGAACCGCGGCACGGCGGGCTTCCTCATGAACGATTTCACTGAAACCGGCTTGCTGGAAAAGCTTGAAGCCGCCGAACTCACAACCGTCCGCGCACTCCGAATGAACGCGGCAACAGCGGATGGAAAACCGCATTCGGCAATCGCCTTCAACGAAGTCTCCCTGCTCCGCCAAAGGCACCAGGCGGCAAAAATCGCCATATCGATTGATGGAAAGCCGCGCTTGGAAGAACTCATCTGCGATGGCCTTCTTGTGGCAACGCCGGTGGGCAGCACCGCCTATAATCTTTCGGCCCATGGCCCCATTCTGCCGGTCGGTTCACCGCTTCTCGCGCTGACGCCGATCTCCGCCTTCAGGCCGCGGCGCTGGCGTGGCGCCATTGTTCCCCACAATGCGAAGATCGTACTGACCATCATGGAAGCGGAAAAGCGCCCCGTTGCAGCTGTTGCCGATCATCTCGAAGTGCGTAACGTCACGTCCGTTGAAGTCGCCGAGGACACAACGCAATCTGTCAAGATGCTGTTCGATCCCGGCCACAGCCTCGCCGAGCGCGTGCTCAACGAACAGTTCACTTTTTGACGGGTACTACGCCGCGCGCAACATGTCGATCTTGATCTGGCGGGCGATCTTGCGCACTTTCGGATCGGCAAAGCGGCCGACAAACTCGATCTGCCTTGCCTGATCCTGCAGCGGCAATGCACCGGACTGCATCATCAGCACCTCGAGAAGCCTGCGTCCGAAGGGCTCCGGTTCCGGCGCAATTTCAAGATTGCGGAATTCACAAGCCACATCCGCCGCCGTCATAAGCAGAACATGGCATGGCCCAGGAAGCCCGGAACGGTTGAGCAATGAGCGTATACCTGTGCCCCCGCGACCGAGCATGAAATCGGTGATGCGCGGCGCCGTCTGCCCCGTCAGATGCGAAAGTGTGGCTGCAAAGGCAGCAATGTCGCCGATGCAAGCAGCGCGCATGACAAGTGATGGCGTGAGCATGTTGTTCTGCGCCAGGAACGCCAACGCTTCCTGCTGATCGTATCCCGTGGCCCGCGCAATGATCTGCAGCAAGGCCCTCTCTTCCGCATCGGCAACGAGATCGGCGGCATCGTTTGCCGCAAGCCATCCACGCTCCGCCATCATCTGCCGCATGCGGATCGCCGATTTCTTGACCTGGCGGATACGGATGTCGGACGGCAGATACGGCAATGCAAGCAGAGCTTCGACTATTTCTTCCGATTGGCCAAGCCGCGCGTAGATGGCGCGTAAGTCCGCCGCGCCTGCTTTGATGGCTGGATTGGCGAGATAGGCCACGACCGCGGCCACACTTCCCGACTTCACGATGTATGCCTTGGTTTCCGCCGACAGATCCGGACGACCCGCAACTGCGCCCTGCCGCGCTTCATCTCCAACGCGAAGAACGGTGAGCATGTGCCATGCTGAGAGCGATGGCAGTTCTTCCAAGAATGGAATTGCAATGGCATCTTCATCGGCGACCACTGCAAACAGAAGGTCCGGATGCAGATCCTCGATGGTGAGCAGTTCATCGGCAAGCGCCCTGCGCACCTCGGCATCGCTATCCGCTGTGGCCATGATGAGGACCGGAAGGACTTGCTCCTTCTCGATGGCTGCCGCGTCGGGATCGGCCAGCAAACCGGCAAGCTGCCGCACCAGCGCAATTCGCGCTTCGGCCTGCCCGCAGGCAAGCACCGCCTCGAAGATGCTGATATCCAGACCTGACGATGACTCCAAACGCATCACAACACCCGGTTTCTATTTCCGGTCACAGGCTAGGTGCCTTGGCTTAACAAATGGTTCACCACGCCTGGTAGGAAAGCGTTAGGATTCAGGCGGCTTTCGGCAGCGCGACCCCTGCCTGTTTCAGCTTGAAGCTGAGAAGTTCGCGGTCGAAGGGCAGCATCAGAAATTCCGCAGCGCCATTGAGAATGGTCTCGCCGATCACATCCATGCTCGCCTTCTTACTGTAGAACAGCAGCACTGGCGCACGCTGGGCCGGGCTGTCGTGGCGGGCAACAAGCCTCAAGAACGGCCTGACGCTCCGGGCCTCATTGGCTTCCATGACAACCACGTCGGGGTGCAGGTTCTCGATCAGGGCAAGGCCGTCATCGGCGCGGCCCACGCTTGTGCAGTCCATGCCGAGGGTCTCGAGCATGAGGGTCAACTGTTGACGCTGCGCGTCATCTTTCTCGATCAAAAGGCAACTCACCATAAGCATCCTTCTTCTGGTACGCGATTGACCCGGCGCGTCGACTCCTGCGCCCGCATGGTTAACGAGACGTTAAACAGCTTATCCACAGCCTCTATTGGAGAGTTATCGCCTTGAAACTGAACGGCGAAATTCATTCGTCCACAGACTTATCAACAATGGCGAAATTGTGGATTTCTTGCCCGCAAAGGACTCGCGGAACGACTCATGGGCGCCCAATCGCCCGGAAAAGTTGCAGAATCGGGAACAACGTCAACCGCGCCGGAGCAATCCCGGCAGAGCCGCCACGCTGTCCAGCACATGGTCTGCCAGGTGTTCCACATGTTCACGGTCCGAATTGCCCGTGAGCACCGCCACAGCGAGCCCTGCCCCGCCATTCCGCGCTTCTTCCATGTCATGGGCATTATCGCCCACCATGGCAACTTCGGCGCAGGAAAGCCCAGCCGAATTGGCGAAGAACCGCACCATCTCGCCGGAAGGTTTTGGCAGCGAGACACTGTCCGCGCCGATGACAACATCGAAGAAGTCGCGGACACCCAGCGCCTCAATATGGCCCCGCGCCGAAATCTCGCTGTCATTGGTGCCGACGCCCAAAAGGAATCCGGAGCGCTTGAGTTCACAGAGCAACGGTGCAAGATCGAAGAGCGGCTTGAGAAAGCTTCTGGCCACGGGCGCATAGTCCCGGTCCAAGCGCTCGCCCATGCGCTTCTGTTGTGAAGCCGTATCGCCGGGCCACCAGATCTCTACAAGCTGCTGCGTCGTCCCGCTGGCCAGGACCGAACCGGGAAGAAAGCGCTTTCCCTCCCGTTCATATCCTGCCCGTTCCATCAGGGCTTCGGCCTCGCTTTCGCTCGCACCAAGTTCCTGTGCCAAGAGATGCTTGTAGAACGGAACCCATGTGCCGTTCACATCGATTAGCGTTCCATCCTTGTCGAATAGTATGCCTTTGATCACCATCACGAACCCCAATGGGTCACAAGCGTTGATGGATCGGGCCGTGGCCTGTCTTCCAGTGGCACGGTGCTGGTGCCGATATAGACGAAGCCCGAGATCGCCTCATTTTCCTTCGCGCCGATAATAGTCTTGGCACCTTCATCATAGGCGATCCAATCGGTCATCCACTGGGCATCAAAACCAAGAGCCTGTGCAGCCAGCACTAGGTTGAAGCACACCGCTGCTGATGAAAGCTGCTGTTCCCAGACCGGAATCTTCACATGAGGCGCCGCCGTTGAAATGACAGCCACAACAACCGGCGCACGCGTCAACAGTCCACCCATGAAAGCAACAGTATCCGCCCCGTGCGCGGGATTGAGTTCGGCATAGCGCGCTGAAAGCGCCTTGCCCACCTTGGCCCGCGCCTCGCCCTCGAACACCACGAAACGCCAGGGCGTCAGCTTACCGTGGTCGGGAACCCGCACCGCAATGGAAAGCATTTCATTGAGTTGGTCCACATTGGGTCCTGGCGGCCCCATGGCCTTGGCGGAGGCGGATTTCCGGGTTTTGAGGAAGGAAAGTAGGGAAGAACGGTCATTAAGGCTGGTCATGGCTGGCAGATAGACCGGATGACATGGGCCGTTCAATGGCTACAAGTTGTGGACGGCGGTTAACCAACAATTAAGCAACAGATTGCCGTGAGCCCCGCCCCGTGGTTTCTAGCCTCACCGGCCGGAGAGCTGGGGAGGTTAGAACAAGGGGACACGTTGCATGGACGCCAGCACCCGTCCATCAGCCACACGCCGCCAGAAGCTGCAGCTTAACAAGCGCGCTCTGGCGGCGTTTCTTATTATTTTAATGCCTTCCATCGTGCCCGTGCTCGCCGCACAGAACGCTTCCATGCCGCTGGAAGCCGCACCTGACACTGTTGCATCCATCGCGAAATCGGCCACCCAGGCCATCGCCATTGGCGTTGTGAACCCGGGTGAAGAGTCCGTTTCCCTCACCGCCCATGTAGCCGATTTCAAGTCGGACCTCGCAACCGGCATCCGCTGGCAATTGCGCAACGAATTGCGCGAACTTGTCTATGACGAAACTGCGGACGAATTCTCAAAGGCGCTACCACCCGGCATCTATTTTGTTGAAGCAAGCTATGGAAACGCCATCCTGCGCGAACAGTTCACCCTGCTTGAAGGCAACAGACTGAGCATCAGCTTCGCGCTGAACGCAGGCGCGCTGCGGGTTCTGCCCGCGCTCAAGGACATTGTGACGACCGAAATCGGCAGCCGGACGCTCGTCTTCGCCATGTCCGGTCCGGATCGTGGCAAGCTGGTGGCACAGAGCGCCGTTCCCGGCGAAGTCCTTACTTTACGCGCTGGACTTTACCGCGTTGAGAACCGTTTCGGCGCAGGCAATACGGTTGCGGTCACCGATGTCCGCGTGCGTCCTGGCCTGATCAGCAGCCTTGAAGTTACACACCTCGGCGGACTGGCGCGCTTTTCCTTTGCGGGCACGCCGTCAGCCAAGGTGAATTGGGAAGTGAAAGCGCAAGACGGACAGGGCGTGGCAAGTTTTGAAGGCCAGCAGCAGGAGATCGCTCTGAAGCCCGGCACCTATCAGGCGGAGGCCTTCGTCAATGGCGAAGTTCTGACCGCGCGGTTCAAGATTTCAGCCGGCGAAGAGCGCGACATCCTACTCGGCAACTGAAGCCCCTTCACTCGGGCAGCGGCACGAATTCCTTTTCATCGCCTGGCACAATGTCAAAACGGGCATGCTTCCAGTCATTCTTCGCCGCTTCAATCTTGTCCCGCGACGATGACACGAAGTTCCACCAAATGTGGCGCGGTCCATCCATTGGCTCTCCACCCAGCATCATGAAACGGGCGCCGCTTTCACTTGATATTGTGATAGCGTCGCCCGCTCTCAAAACCAGAAGCCGTCCTGCCTCGTACCTCTGTTCTGCGATGGTGAGCGAGCCTTCGAGAATATAAATGCCGCGTTCTTCATGCTCAGGCGGGAACGGCAGGCGCGCGCCCGCTTCCAGCGAAACCTCGGCATAGAACAAGTCTGAATGGGTGCGCACGGGCGACTTCGCGCCATAGAGGGACCCTGCGACGATGCGAAGCTTCCGTCCGTGATCCTCAAGAACCGGAAGCGCACTGTCTGGAACATGTTCGAATGCCGGTGCCGTGTCCTCGAGCTGTTTCGGCAAGGCCACCCAGGACTGGATGCCGTAGACCCTCTGCCCGGTGTTGCGTTCTTTCGGTGGCGTACGCTCGGAATGCACAATGCCTTTGCCTGCCGTCATCCAGTTGAGTTCACCCGGCTTGATCGACTGGTCGGATCCCAGGCTGTCCTTGTGCTGGACAACGCCGTCATGCAGCCACGTTACGGTGGAAAGCCCGATATGCGGATGGGGCCGCACATCCACTCCCTGCCCTGCTCGCAGCACCACCGGACCGAAGGCATCGAAAAAGATGAAGGGGCCGATCATCTGTCGCTGCGCTGACGGCAAGGCGCGCCGCACTTCGAACCCGCCGATGTCCTTGGCGCGCGGCACGATGACTGTTTCAATGGCATCCGCCGCCGCAGCGTCTCCCGGCATGGGATCGGGGATGTGTGGTAATGTCATTTCCCGCCTCCGACAGCTTTCCGCACCAAGGGTGCCACTTTCGTACCCATCAGTTCAATGGCCTTCAATTGCTCCGCATGCGGAACTGTGCCGATAGCCATCTGCAGCAGGATGCGTGTGTTCTTGAAGATGGAATGAAGTTCGATGATGCGCGCTGCCACCCGCTCCGCATCACCGACGATGAGGTTTCCGGTGGGCCCGCATGACGCCTCGAAATGCTCGCGCCCCTGCGGCGGCCAACCACGTTCGCGCCCGATGCGGTTCATCACTTCGAGATGAGCGGCGGCATAGATGTCCTTCGCTTTGTCGGTCGTATCGCTAACGAAGCCATGCATGTTGAGACTGAGCTGGATATTCTTTGGGTCATGGCCAGCTTTCTCGTAGGTCCCGCGGTAGAGCGCATAGAACGGCTCGAAGCGCCTGGGATCGCCGCCGATGATGGCCAGTGCCATGGGCACATCCAGCGAGGCCGCGCGAACGACTGACTGTGGCGTGCCGCCGACCGCAATCCAGATGGGCATGCGCACTTGCTCGGGACGTGGGTAAATGCCGAAATTGTGGAGGGAAGGCCGCAAGCTGCCATGCCAAGTGATGCGTTCGCTTTCGCGCAATTTCATCAGCAGGTCGAGCTTCTCCGCAAATAACGCATCATAGTCTTCGAGGTCATAGCCAAAGAGCGGGTAGGATTCGATAAAGGAGCCACGCCCCACCATGATTTCGGCGCGGCCATTTGATATCCCATCCAAGGTGGAGAATTGCTGGAACACCCGCACAGGATCATCGGAACTCAACACGGTAACAGCACTGGACAGCTTGATATTCTTCGTCCGCGCGGCTCCGGCGGCCAGCGCCACGGCGGGAGAAGACACTGCATAGTCCGGCCTGTGATGTTCGCCGACAGCGAAGACATCAAGCCCCACCTGATCGGCAAGCTCCATTTCCTCGATGAGACTACGGAGGCGCTGGCCCGCCCGTTCCGGGTGGCCCGCCGCCACATCGGCAAATGTATAAAGTCCGATTTCCATGAAAAACCTCTGCCGTCATATGTAACGGCAGAGGCGACAATTCAAGCCGGGAGGATTGGACGCGATTACTGACCCATCGATGCCTTCATGGCGGCATCAAGGTGCATGGAGCAGTCTTTCTCCTTGTTGTCTTTCATGGCCATCTTGGCCATCTCAAGCTCCTTCATGCCCATTTCCATCTTGTCCTTCATGGCTGGATCGGTCATGCCCATGACGTCCTTTTCCACCTTCATCATGGTGGCGTCATCGCATTTTGCCATTTCCTGTGCCTGAACAGGGCTCAGGAACCCGATGCCGGCGAGGGCGGCAACAATGAATAGACGTTTCATTTTCAACTCCATGGATGGAACAGAATTGTTCCGCTCCCGGTCTCCCGCTTTCCCTGATCACAAGAAACTCACAAGGGCGGCAATCACCAACTAGTGAATGTTGTTGCACAATACGTGTGTTGCTGATGTTGGGCAAAACACAGATTGCTGGCAGGAACTGACCCACTCGTCCGATGCGCCAGGTTGAAAACTGATTTTTGATTTTGGTTTCGATGGCTTCTCCTCATCTTGCAGCATCGGTCTGGGGGTCGTGAAGGCAGCGTCCCGCCGCTCTTTCCGTGCACACTGCGTGAATGCACACGCCAGTCAGAAGGGTTTCAATCCCGAAGATTTCCCTCCCACGTCGTCCTCGTGATGGGCTCAAGACTATTGCTGGGAGAGAGGGGGTGGGAGTTCTTACCCACTGCTGGAATGTGCCGGAATATGCCCTTTTCACCGCGCGGTGTCAAGGACTATTTTCAAGATATAGGTTTTTATTTAGAAACCTGCTGTTCCAATAATATGGCCACGCCCCGCTCTCCGGGGGCCGGTGCGGCCAAATCTGTCAGGCGATTACCAACTCAGCT
>JBIOWL010000335.1:0-7956 GCA_044868645.1 Aestuariivirga sp. | reverse complement strand
CCCTCGCTGAATCCTATGAAGTGTCCGAGGATGGCAAGACCCTCACTTTCCACCTCCGTAAGGGCGTCAAGTTCCATTCGGGTGTGAACGGCTTCACCCCCACCCGTGATTTCAACGCCGATGACGTGATCTGGTCCTTCGAGCGCATGTGGAAGGCTGAGCATCCCTACGCCAAGGTCTCCGGCGGCGCTTATGACTACTTCAACGACATGGGCATGCCCGACCTTCTGGAAGCCCTCACCAAGACTGACGACAACACCGTCGTCATGAAGCTGACGGCGCCCAACGCGCCGATCATCGCCAACCTCGCCATGGACTTCGCCACCATTCACTCTGCTGAATATGCGCAGTTCCTCTTGGACAAGGGAACGCCGGAACAATTCGACCAGATTCCCGTCGGCACCGGCTCATTCTCCTTCGTTGATTACCAGAAGGACGCCGTGATCCGCTTCAAGGCTTTCGATGGCTGGGCCGGCAAACCCAAGGTTGACGACCTGATCTTTGCTATCACGCCTGATCCGACGGCGCGCTACGCCAAGCTCAAGGCCAATGAATGCCAGATCATGATTGCGCCGAATCCGGCTGATCTTGCCGCCATGGGCCAGGATCCGGACATCAACCTCATGTCGCAGGCCGGCCTTAACATTGGCTACCTCGCCATGAACGCCCAGAAACCGCCCTTCGACAAGCCTGAAGTGCGTAAAGCAATTGCCATGGCCATCGACCGCGACGCCATCCTGAAGGAAGTCTATCAGGGTGCCGGCCAGAAGGCCAAGAACCCCATCCCGCCAACCATGTGGTCCTATGACGAGTCGACGGTTGACCATGAATACAACCCCGACAAGGCAAAGGAGATGCTGAAGGCGGCTGGCGTCGAAAATCTCCAGACAGATGTCTGGTGGATGCCGGTACAGCGCCCCTACAACCCCAATGCCCAGCGCATGGCGGAAATGATGCAGGCGGACCTCGCCAAGGTCGGCATCACTGCCACACTCGTGTCTTACGAGTGGGGTGAGTACAGGAAGCGCATGCAGGCTGGCGAGCACCAGATGGGCCTCCTCGGCTGGACCGGTGACAATGGCGATCCGGACAACTTCCTTGCGGTTCTCCTCGGCTGCAACAAGGAAGGCGTACCCAACGCCAACAACATTCCGAAATGGTGTGATGCGGCTTTCCAGGACGCCATCGGCAAAGCCGTAACCTCCACTGACATGGCAGAACGCACCAAGCTCTACCAGGACGCCCAGAAGATCGTGGCGGCCCAGGTGCCACGGCTGAACATCGCCCACTCGACGGTGTTCGAACCCACGCGCAAGTCGGTCTCCGGCTACAAGATCAGCCCCTTCGGCGCCCACGAATTCCAGAACGTGGACGTAGCTGAGTAACGAAAGCGGGAGGGCAGGCGAAATCCTGCCCTCCTTTTCCATCCATGCTGCGCTTTTTCATCAAGCGTCTGGCGCTGACGGTCCCGACCTTCCTCGCGTTGATGTTCGTCACCTTCATGATGATCCGGCTCGTGCCGGGTGATCCCATTGAGGTGCGCCGTGGCGAACGCGGCATTTCGCCTGAACGCCTTGAACAGCTGCGTCATGAAATGGGCCTCGACCAGCCCATCTGGAAACAGTTTCTCGATTACGCCAATGGCCTGATCCATGGCGATTTCGGCGTTTCCATCGTTTCCAAGACGCCCATTCTTCAAGAGTTTCTGACGCTCTTTCCGGCAACAATCGAACTCACCTTCTTTGCCATGCTGATCGCCACGGCTATAGGCGTGCCGGCGGGCATGATGGCGGCCGTGAAGCGCGGCAGCGTCTATGACCAGACGCTCATGGGCGTTGCCCTCACCGGCTATTCCATGCCGATCTTCTGGTGGGGCTTGATCCTCATCCTTGTCATGTCGAACACCCTGCATCTCACGCCGGTGTCGGGCCGCGTTGACCTCATCAAATATTTCTATCCGCCGGTCACCGGCTTTGCCCTCATCGATTCGTTGCTGTCCGGCCAGAAGGGCGCATTCCTCGATGCTCTGCATCACTTGATCTTGCCGTCTATCGTGCTCGGCACGGTGCCAATGGCTGTGATCGCCCGCATGACGCGCTCCTCCATGCTGGAAGTGCTGGAAGAAGATTATGTGCGAACAGCCCGCGCCAAGGGCCTATCGGCGCGGCGCGTCATCGGCCTTCATGCCCTGCGCAATGCTCTGATCCCGGTCATCACCTCCATCGGCCTTCAGGTCGGCACCCTGCTGGCGGGAGCCGTTCTCACCGAAACCATTTTCTCCTGGCCCGGTGTCGGCAAATGGCTGATCGAATCCATCAGCCGCCGCGATTATCCGGCCCTGCAAGGCGGCATCATGCTGATTGCCGCCTGCGTGATCCTGGTCAACCTGCTGGTTGATTTGATGTATGGTCTGATCAATCCGAGGATACGCCATGCCAAGTGATGTGGCCATCCCAACTGGCGCGATTGCACCGCCTGGGCCATTCCGCGCCTTCTGGAACGCCTTCAGTGAGAACCGCGGCGCCGTCCTTGGCCTCGTCGTGGTTACCGTGATCGTCGCGATTGCGCTTCTGGCGCCGCTCCTTGCACCCCATAATCCCTTCGAGCAGTTCAAGGGCGCCACCAAGCTGCCGCCCTTCTGGATGGACAATGCCGATCCCCGCTTCATACTTGGCACCGATGCCGTGGGCCGCGACATGCTTTCGCGACTTATGTTCGGCGCGCGCGTTTCACTTTTCATCGGCCTCTCGGTCATGGTGGTGTCCATGGCCGTGGGCATCGCTTTAGGCCTTGCCGCTGCCTGGTTTGGTGGTGCCATCGACGTGGCAATCATCCGCGTCATGGACTTGATCATGGCAATCCCATCGCTGGTGCTCGCCATTCTTATCATTGCCATCATCGGCCCCAGCCTTGCCAACACCATCATCGCCGTCACCATCGTTTACTTGCCGCGTTATGTGCGGCTGCTGCGCGCCTCGGCACTCGCCGAACTGTCAAAGGATTATGTCACGGCGGCTAAGGTGGCGGGCGTCGGGCCTTTCCGCCTGATGACGGTGACAGTGCTGCCAAACTGCCTCGCGCCATTGATCGTGCAGGCAGCTCTCGGCGTCTCCGATGCCATTCTGGAAGCAGCAGGGCTAGGCTTCCTCGGCCTCGGCGCCCAGCCTCCTGTGGCGGAATGGGGCGCCATGCTCGCCAACACCCGTGACCTTATGCTTTCCCATCCCTGGGTCATGGCCTTTCCGGGGCTTTGCATCCTCATAACTGTCATGGCGATCAATCTCATGGGTGATGGCCTGCGCGATGCCCTCGATCCCCGCCTGAGGAAGAGTTGAATCATGGCTCTTCTCGATATCAAGAACCTCACCGTCGAGTTCCGCACTGCTTCCGGCTGGTTCCGCGCCGTGGATCGCGTTTCGCTTTCGGTGGATCAGGGCCGCATCCATGCCATCGTCGGCGAATCCGGCTCCGGCAAATCCGTCGCCATGCTGGCGGTGATGGGCCTTTTGCCCAAAACCGCGCGCGTTACCGCAGATCAGATCATGTTCGACGGCAAGGATTTCCTGAAGATCAGCGCCGAAGAGCGCCGCAAGATCATCGGCAAGGACATGACGATGATCTTCCAGGAACCCATGACTTCGCTCAATCCCTGCTTCACCGTGGGCTTCCAAATCGGTGAGGCGCTGAAAACCCATCTAGGCATGGACAAGGACCAGCAGCGCGCCCGTTCCATCGAGCTCCTCAAGGATGTCGGCATTCCGGCCCCCGAGCAGCGGCTCTCCGCTTACCCACATCAATTTTCCGGCGGCATGGCCCAGCGCGTGATGATCGCAATGGCCTTGGCCTGCAAGCCCAAGCTCATCATCGCCGATGAACCGACGACAGCGCTCGATGTCACCATCCAGGCGCAGATCTTGGATCTCCTCACCAAGTTGCAGAAGGAAACGGGCACAGCGCTTGTCCTCATCACCCATTCCATGGGGGTGGTGGCCGAGACCGCGGAAACCGTGAGCGTCCACTATGCCGGTCAGAAGGTGGAGGAGCAGTCCGTCATCGATCTCTTCCGCGCCCCTCGCCACCCCTATACCGCAGCGCTCCTCTCCGCACTCCCGGAGCGCGCCAAGGGCGAAAAGCTCAACTCCATTCCGGGCACCGTGCCGGGCCAGTTCGACAGGCCGGTCGGTTGTCTCTTCGCCCCGCGCTGCACCTATGCGCAGGTCCTTTGCCATTCAACACCGCCTGACGTTTCGGCCAAAGTCGTCTGCCACTTCCCATTGGTGAAGGAGAAGGCGGCATGACGACTATCATGCAGGCCCGCGATCTCCGCCGCCATTACCGCGTGAGCCGTGGCATGTTCGGCGAACCGGCAACCCTGAAGGCGCTCGATGGCGCAAGCTTCACGCTTGAAAAGGGCAAGACGCTGGCAGTTGTCGGTGAATCCGGCTGCGGCAAGTCCACGCTCGCCCGACTCCTCACCATGATCGAGGAACCAACAGCCGGTTCCTTCCGCATCGGCGATGTTGAGGTGGTAGGGGCGACCGCACACACGCTGCGGGGCTTGCGTCCCAAGGTGCAGATCGTTTTCCAGAACCCTTACGGCTCCTTGAACCCGCGCCAGAAAATCGGCCACGCATTGGAAGAACCTTTGCTGGTGAACCATCGCTTCACCGCGGCCGAACGCACTGCCAAGGCCCGCGAGATGATGAAACTCGTGGGGTTGCGCCCCGAACACTATGACCGTTACCCGCATATGTTTTCCGGCGGCCAGCGCCAGCGCATCGCCATCGCCCGGGCGCTGATGCTCGATCCCGACATTCTCATCCTTGATGAGCCGGTATCGGCGCTTGATCTTTCCATCCAGGCGCAGGTGCTCTACTTGCTTGCCGAAATTCAGGAACGCCTGCAACTGGCCTACGTCTTCATCAGTCACGATCTCTCGGTGGTGCGCCACATCGCCGATGATGTGATGGTGATGTATCTGGGGCACGTTGTGGAGCAGGGGCCGAGCGAAAAGGTCTTCGCCTCACCAAAACATCCCTACACGCGGGCCCTTCTTTCGGCGACACCTGTCGCCGATCCGGCCGCCAAGAAAGAGCGTATCGTCTTGAAAGGCGAATTGCCATCACCGCTCAACCCGCCCTCGGGCTGCACCTTCCGCACCCGTTGCCCCATCGCGGCGGATATTTGCGCGGTGGATGAACCGAAACTGCGCGATGTGGCGGGGCGTCTTGTCGCCTGCCACTTTGCAGAAGGGTGAAGCAAAACCTCGAAGCATGATTCCCAATTCGTCATCCCGGCGAAAGCCGGGACCCACTGAGGATTCAAAAATGGCAATGTGCCGGTCGAACGGGCTCAATGGGTCCCGTGTCGCGGGCTTCGCCCTTGCACGGGATGACGATGACGCCGCCTACACCCCCACCCTTTGCTTCTTCCGCACATCGGCCTGATAGACCGCGCTTTCATTGACCGTTTTGCGTTTTGAGACCTGCGGCACGCCCACATCCCACAGCGCGTCACCCGGCGTCCAGGTGAAGGCATCGGAAACGATGGAGATGACCGTGGTACGGTCCTGCGCCTTGGCCCAATCCATGGCCTGTTCCAGTTCCGCAAGGCTTGCGACTTTCCGCGCCGCTGCGCCCATCGCTTCTGCGTGTTTTACAAAGTCGACGCTGAATGGCGCCTTCACCTTGCAGTCCCTGATCAGGTTGTTGAACGACGGCGTGCCCTTGAAGTTCTGCAGCCGGTTGATCACCGCATAGCCGCCATTGTCGCAGACGATGATGATGAGCTTGTGGCCCGTCAGCACCGTTGAATAGATGTCCGAGTTCATCATCATGTAGGAGCCGTCACCCACCATGACGATCACATCGCGTGACGGATCCGCCATGGCTGCCCCCCAGCCGCCGGCAATCTCATAACCCATGCAGGAAAAGCCGAATTCCAGATCATAGGAATTGGCTGTTTTGCAACGCCAGTTCTTCATGGTCTCGCCTGGAAGGCCACCCGCCGCTGTAATCATGTAGTCCGTGGGCGCGGCCTTCTTGTTCACCACGCCAACCACCTGCGCGTAAGTTGGCACGGGCGCATTGGTGTGCTTCTGATAGCCGTCAAGCGCTGCATTCCATTCGGCCATAAGTTCTTTCGCCTTCTTCATCCAGGAGGCATCGGCCTTCCATCCCTTGAGCGCTGCGGAAAGTTCTTCAAGGCTCTCCTTTGCATCACCCACAACGCCGAGCGCCCTGTGCTTGGTGGCATCCCAGCGCGCCGCATTGAGGGAGATGAACTTGGCGTGTGCGTTGAAAACAGTCCACGACCCCGTGGTGAAGTCCATAAGCCTTGTGCCGATGGCGATGATGACATCGGCTTCGGCGGCCAGCGCGTTGGCGGATGTGGAACCCACAATGCCGATAGGCCCCGCATGGGCCGGTTGGTCATGGTGCACCGTGCTTTTGCCCGCGATGGTTTCAGTGATCGGAATGCCATGCTCCAGTGCGAACGAAGCAACCAGCTCTTCCGCGCCGGAATAGCGCGCCCCGCCGCCGGCAATGATGAGCGGCTTCTTCGCCGCTTTGAGAAGCTTCACGGCCTCCGCCACACGCCTGCGGTCTGGCCGGGGGCGCGGAATTTCATGGACAGTGCGGGCAAAGAATTCTTCCGGATAATCGCAGGCCATCTCCTGCACATCCTGCGGCAGGCCGATAAAGGCCGGCCCGCAATCGGCCGGATCCAGCATCACCGCCACCGCCTGCGGCAGCGATGAGATGATCTGTTCCGGATGGACGATGCGGTCCCAGTAGCGCGTCACCGCCTTGTAGGCGTCGTTGACGCTGATCGCCGGATTGTTGAAATGTTCGACCTGCTGCATCACCGGGTCTGGCCTGCGGTTCACAAAAATATCGCCCGCAAGAAACAGCACCGGAAGCCGGTTGGTGTGCGCCACGCCCGCCGCCGTCACCATGTTTGTGGCGCCGGGGCCGATGGAAGATGTCGCCACCATGATCTGCCGCCGCTTTTTTGCCTTGGCAAAGCCAATGGCCGCCAGCGCCATGGATTGTTCATTCTGCCCGCGCCAGGTGGGGAAGATGTCCTTCACCTCTTCCAGCGCTTCCGAAAGGCAGGTCACATTGCCATGGCCGAAAATGCCGAAGATGCCGGGGAACAGCGGCACTTCCTTGCCGTCCACAATGGTGAACTGGTTGATGAGATAGCGCACCAGCGCCTGCGCCATGGTGAGGCGGATTGTGGACATGGGCACCCTCCCGTGCGATTGATTTTGGAAAACACTAGCGCTGTGGTGCAATGAGTTACAACAGCCGTAAGAAAGGTTCTTTTCAATGCCCCATGTGCTCGTTGCAGGCTTGATCCACGAGCAGGGCCTTGACGTCTTGCGCTCCGCCCCGGGCATCACATTCCGTCTGGTGGAAGAGATTTCAACCGCATCCTATGCGCCTTTTGTCGGCGAGGCGGATGCCATCATCATTCGCACCCAGCCACTGCCTGCCGAACTCATCGGCAAGGCGGGGAATCTCAAGATCGTCTCACGCCATGGCGTGGGTTACGACAATATCGATGTGCCGGCCCTCAATGCCCGCAGGATTCCAGTCACCATCGTGGGCGATGTAAACTCGAGAGCCGTTGCAGAGCACACCTTGATGCTGATGCTTGCCGCCGCCCGCCGCACCGTAGCCCATGACAAGGCCACGCGTTCCGGTCAATGGAATGAGCGCAACAAATTCGACTCCGTGGAACTGGATGGCAAGCATCTGCTGATCCTGGGCTTTGGCCGCATCGGCAGGCGTGTGGCGGAACTCGCCCATGCCTTCGGCATGCAAGTATCCGCCTACGATCCGTTTGTTGCACCCGAAGTGATCGCTGCCAATGGCGCATCGCCTGCAGCCGATTTGCGTGAGGCGCTTGGCACGGCCGACGCTGTGAGTCTGCATCTTCCAGCTTCGC
>JBIOWL010000334.1:0-4982 GCA_044868645.1 Aestuariivirga sp. | reverse complement strand
ATGTTGATCTGAAAACGACGCGGATACAACTCTATGAGGAACGATCAGGCGGCGATAGTGCCGCGCCGATTCAGCCCTTTACTGTACGATTGTAAATCACTGTGAAAATCACCGCGATGATCCAGCTTGCGATCACGGCGTTGATGACGCCTTCGATAAGGTTGCGGAGGCTTCCCACTTCCGCCGCAGAGAACAACAGGAGCCAGTTGTGGGTTGCCTGGTAGGTGGGAAAGATGATGGTCGCGACCCAGCACAGGATTGTGATGACGGCAATCGCAGCTGAGAGACCAAATCCAAACGCCTTCAGCTCAATTTGACGGGTGTCCATTGTCTTCTCCTTTCTGCAAGGTGATGGTCCTTGCCTGATCCTCGTTCTTGGTTGTGTAGTTATGGCCGCCGTGCCTGCTATGCATCAGGAGATGAGCTAGGGGGCAGGCAGCCACAACGAGGAACGGGAGCAGCGCAACAACATGCTGTCCGTGCCAGATGACAGCATATCCAGCCACAAGAATTGCTGCACCCAGCAAGAGCCAGCCACGATAACTTGAAAAACACCTGAGCATGGCTGCTCTCCTCGCTGCTTGCTCAAAGTTGTTGTTTCATCGCAGGTTCTTTCGCGGTGTGCATTGACCTGCATCAAACTGTCAAACCTTGGTTGTTCGCAGGCGCAGTGAATTGCCGATGACGCTGACCGATGAAAGCGCCATAGCCGCTGCCGCGATCATAGGCGAGAGCAGGAGCCCGAATACGGGATAGAGAACGCCCGCCGCGATGGGAACACCTGCCGCATTGTAGATGAAGGCAAAGAACAGGTTTTGGCGGATGTTGCTCATTGTAGCGCGTGACAACATACGAGCCTTGGCAATGCCGGTGAGGTCGCCCTTAATCAGCGTAACGCCTGCGCTTTCCATCGCCACATCGGTGCCGGTGCCCATGGCAATGCCCACTTCGGCGGCAGCAAGGGCGGGCGCGTCATTGACGCCGTCGCCCGCCATCGCAACGACGCGGCCTTCGGCCTTCAGCTTCGCCACTACATTGGCCTTTTGATCGGGCAGCACCTCGGCTTCGATCTCGCTGATGCCGAGCTTCCTGCCGATGGCGTTGGCAGTGGTGTGGTTGTCGCCTGTCAGCATGACAACGCGAATGCCCGCGTCCTTCAATGCAGCAAGGGCTGCTGGTGTGGTGGACTTGATCGGATCGGCAATGGCTATGACCCCCGCGGCTTTGCCATTGATCGCGACGAAGATGGCAGTTGCTCCATCTTGCCGCAACTTCTCTGCATCACCCGCGAGAGCAGCCACATCAATGTTCAATTCCTTCAGGAACCTCGCATTGCCGATGGCGAGACGCTTCTTCTCCACCATGCCGATGGCGCCTTTGCCCGTGGGAGAATCAAAGCCCATCACCTTTGCCAGCGGCAAATTCCTGTCCTTCGCCGCCTTGACAATCGCCATGGCCAGCGGATGCTCGCTCGCCTGTTCAACGCTGGCCGCAAGGCGCAGGAGTTCGTTTTCTTCCATTCCGTCAGCCGCGACGACAGCCGTAACGGATGGCTTTCCTTCTGTCAGCGTGCCGGTTTTGTCGACGACCAGTGTATCGACCTTTTCCATGCGCTCCAGGGCTTCGGCATTCTTGATCAACACACCAGCCTGTGCACCACGCCCGACGCCAACCATGATCGACATGGGTGTTGCAAGACCCAGCGCACAGGGGCACGCAATGATGAGCACGGCAACGGCCGCAACGAGACCATAGGCATAGCGCGGCTCCGGCCCCCATATCGACCAGGCCACAAAGGCAAGCACTGCAACGGCAATCACCAGCGGCACGAACCAGCCAGACACCTGGTCCGCAAGCCGCTGGATCGGCGCGCGGCTGCGCTGCGCATCCGCCACCATCTGCACGATGCGCGCCAGCATGGTGTCGCGGCCTACTTTCTCCGCTTTCATGATGAAACTGCCGGAACCCAGCAGTGTTCCCGCAATGACCTTCGATCCAACATCCTTGCTGACGGGCATGGACTCACCCGTCACCATCGATTCATCAATGGCCACATGGCCTTCCGTCACAACGCCGTCGACAGGCACCTTTTCGCCGGGCCTCACCCGCAAGCTGTCACCCACGGCAATTTTGTCGATGGCGATTTCCTCATCCTCGCCGCTGTCGGTAACGCGCCGCGCCGTCTTTGGAGCAAGATCGAGCAAGGCGCGGATGGCGCCCGATGTCTGCTCCCGCGCCCGCAACTCGAGAACCTGGCCCAGCAGCACCAGTACCGTGATGACGGCGGCCGCCTCGAAATAGACGGCAACCGAACCGTCATGCTCACGGAAGGCGGGAGGGAAGACGCCAGGGAGAAGCGTGGCTATGATGCTGTAGCCCCACGCCACGCCCGTTCCCATGGCGATCAGTGTGAACATGTTGAGATTGCGCGTGACCAGCGACTGCCAGCCGCGCACAAAGAAGGGCCAGCCAGCCCAAAGCACAACTGGTGTTGCCAGAACAAGCTGAATCCAGTTCGAGCTTTGCTTGGTGAGGAAGCTGTGAACGCCGAAGAAATGGTTTCCCATTTCCAGGACAAGGACCGGAAGCGTCAGCACCAGACCGATCCAGAACCGCCGCGTCATGTCTATGAGTTCAGGATTGGGACCTTCCTCTGCGCCGGCAAGTACGGGTTCCAGCGCCATGCCGCAGATGGGGCAGGAGCCGGGTCCAACCTGGCGGATTTCCGGATGCATGGGGCAGGTGTAGATGGTGCCTTCAGGCACCGGCTCAGCCGGGGCTTTTGAGTCCTTGTTCAGATACTTGGCCGGATTTTCTAAGAATTTGCTGCGGCAGCCCGCCGAACAGAAATAATAGGTGCGTCCCGCGTGCTCGGCCTTGAGCGTCGCCGTGTGTGGATCGACGGACATGCCGCACACGGGGTCTATGGCCATGTGACTGGCGTTCTCATGGCTGTGGTGGTGATGGCTTTCCATACTGTCTCCAATGCTCTGGACATCTTGATGGTTTTCCGGATAAACCTTCCCATCATTGGAAGGTCAAGCGCATTTTCCGGAGGCTTCAATGAATATCGGTACGACCTCGGCCCACTCTGGCGTCTCAGCCAAGATGATCCGCTACTATGAGGAAATCGGTCTCATTCCAAAGCCGCTGCGCCGCGACAGCGGCTATCGCCACTATGGCGAGGCCGACGTGCATCGCCTGCGTTTTGTCCATCGGGCACGTGAACTCGGATTCTCCATCGAACGCATCCGCGACCTGTTGCGGCTCTGGCATGACCAGAAGCGGCCCAGCCGCGAAGTGAAGAAAGTGGCGGAAGAACATATTGCCGAACTTGAGGGCCAGATCGCTCGCATGCACGGCCTCCTCGCCACGCTCAAGCACCTTGCCAGTTCATGCGAAGGAAACTCGAGGCCCCATTGCCCAATCCTTGAAGACTTGAGCAAGGGATGAGAATTCTATGATGCCGTAACCACGTTTTTGAGCGGTGTGGTTTCCTGCTTCGGCCGGTAGCCGAAGACATCATAGACACAAGGCACCACAAACAAGGTCAGAATGGTGCCCAGCGCCATGCCACCAACGATCACCCAACCGATCTGCTGGCGGCTTTCAGCGCCCGCGCCAACCGCAAGCGCGAGGGGCACAGCGCCGAGGATCATTGCCGCCGTTGTCATCAGGATGGGCCGCAGGCGCAAGGCCGCCGCTTGAATGATCGCTTCCCGGCGCTCAACGCCTTCCTCCTGCAGGCTGTTGCAGAAGGCCACGATCAGAATGCCGTGCTTGGTGATGAGACCGATCAGCGTCACAAGCCCGATCTGCGAATAAACGTTGAGCGTTCCGTCCGTGAACCAGAGCGCAGCAAGCGCGCCCGTCATCGAGAGCGGCACCGTGACAAGGATCATCAGCGGATCCCTGAAGCTCTCAAACTGCGCGGAAAGAACGAGATAGATGAAGGCAAGGGCCAGAACGAAGACAAAGGCGAGGTTGGAGCTCGCATCGCGGAATTCGCGCGACTGGCCCGTAAGATCGGTGCCGGTTCCTTCCGGAAGCGCTTCCGAGGCAGCCGCATTCACTGCGGTAATGGCCTCCCCCAGCGTGTAGCCTGGTGCAAGGTTCGCCTGGATGGTGATGGCCCGCAGCTGGTTGAATCGGCTCAAGTCACGCGGTGCCACCGAAACTCTCGCCTTCACGACACTTGAGAGCTGCACCATCTCGCCGCTGGCGCTGCGCACAAAGATTTGCGAGAGGGAATCCGGCGATGTTCTGTCTACTGCCGGCAGCGCCACCGTGACATCATACTGCTCCGAACCGATCTGGAAGGTGGAGACATTCCTGCCGCCAAGCAACGTTTCCAGCGTCCGGCCAATAACAGCGATGTCCAGCCCAAGGTCCGCCACCCGTTCCCTGTCGATCTCGACTTCCACCTCTGGCTTGTTGAGGCGAAGATCCGTGTCGAGGTCGGCAAGCCCTGGATTGTCCTTCAGCCGCTCCACGAGCTTGTTGGCCAACTCATTCAACTCCTCATAGGAAGCACTTGACTGGACGACGAGTTGCAGCGGCTTTCCAAATCCCCGCACGCCAAGCGAAGCCGGATTGGAGGCGGAAGCCTGCACGCCCGCAATGCGCCGGAGCTTTGGCTGCAGCGACTGGGTGATCTCCTGCTGTTTAACTTCGCGTTCGTCCCAATCTTTGAGTCTCGCGAACATCAAGAACCGGGTGACTTCGCCCGCGCCGACGAT
Source organism: Aestuariivirga sp. (assembly GCA_044868645.1). Taxonomy (GTDB): domain Bacteria; phylum Pseudomonadota; class Alphaproteobacteria; order Rhizobiales; family Aestuariivirgaceae; genus Aestuariivirga. Next base: position 243 of record JBIOWL010000334.1, on the reverse strand, counting down.
GGTAAGATAGGAACCGAGGCCCGGCAGCTGCGAGACAATCTCTTCGGCTTGCCCGGCATAGCGATTGGTATAGGCAAAGCTCGCCCCTTCCGGTGAATTACCGGAGACCATGATGACCCCACGGTCTTCAACCGGCGAAAGCTCGGACTTGAGCTGCAGCAATATAAAACCGCCGATCCCCGCAACACCGATGGCAATGAGCAGCACCAGCCAGCGCATCCTGAGGGCAAACCCGAGGCTCGC
>JBIOWL010000333.1:0-3302 GCA_044868645.1 Aestuariivirga sp. | reverse complement strand
CCAGCGGCACGGAATTCGATGTCATGGTGTTCACCGAAACGCGCAAGGCCCGCATCATTCCCGACAGCATCTGGGACCCGGACAACTCCCGGATCAAAGAGTGAGCGCAACGCCATCTACATTGAAGGGCATCGGGCTCATGCTCGCCGCCATGGCGGTGCTGCCATATCTTGACGTGGCGGCGAAGTTCCTGGGCCAGCAGGGCATGCCGGTGCTGCAGATCGTTTGGGGCCGCATGGCCTTCGGTGCGCTTCTCACCCTGCCCTTTGTGCTGAAAAGCGACGGCGTGTCGGCGTTCGTGCCGTCGCTGCCCGGTTACCAGACGCTGCGCGCCGTCCTGCTGCTCGCCTCAACGGCCTTTTTCTTCGCGGGCCTCAACTACCTTTCTGTCGCCGATACGCTTGCCATCTTTTTCGTGCAGCCGCTGGTGCTCACTTTGCTCTCGCCATTCCTATTGGGTGAACATGTGGGCTGGCGCAGATGGCTCGCCGTTGTTGTGGGTTTCTGCGGCACGCTGATCATCATCCGTCCCGGATTGAAGGAGCTGAATCTTGGCGTGCTTTTCGCATTGCTGTCGGGAACGTCACTGGCGCTCTATCTGCTGCTTACCCGCCGCATCAGCGGACGTGTTTCGGCTCTCGTCACCACATTCCAGACCAATGTGATCGCCATGCTCCTGCTCACGGTGATGATGTTCTGGATCTGGGCCGCACCCAGCCCATGGCAATGGTTCCTGATGTTCCTGGTGGGTCTGATCGCTGTTGCCGGCCACTACCTGATCGTCAGGTCATACGACTACGCTGAGGCGTCATTGCTGGCGCCACTTGCCTACACCGAAATGATAACTGCCGTCATTGCCGGCTGGTTTTTCTTCGGCGATTTTCCAGACACTTGGACCTTCGCCGGCGTTGCCATACTAATCGCTTGCGCCATCTACATCTCATGGCGCGAGCGTGCCCGCGGACTTCCCTCCGCGGTCCCCAGCCAACATGCGGTTGATTAGAGCGCCGTTACAGACTTCGGACGTTCCATCGCTTCCCATGAATTGCCTGCTGCGATAATGCAGGACACTCCGTTGGGATAAGATGAGACGATCGTGAAGGTGCCTTTGTCTGAAACATAGACTTCCAGCATCGCACGATCACCCACGAGGCCTTGCCCCGTAGGCTGTTCCTTGTATTTGTCGCTCAGCATTTTCACCAGGTCGGCACGCATGGTGCAAACCTGTTGAGCTTGAGCCTGTGTGACACACCACCCCAGCGCCACTAATGCCATCAGCAAATGCTTTACACGCATCATTCCTCCAATCCCGGAAGCCGGAATTCACCTGAGGAATTTGCCTTTCGCCCGGATGAACTCCGGAACCGGATTACATTCCAGGTCCGTCATTTCTGCTCCAAAACAACACAAGGGGCACGTTGATGGTGCGCTTGGTGTGTAAACAAAACCTTACAGTTAAGGTTCTTGAGCTTGCGATGCGCAACTGCGACATTCATACATTGCAGGGCGAATATCCTTGAACATCCATGACTTATGCGCTGTGGCAGAACAGTCACATTTCAATGAAAATTCGAATTAATGTAAGGACGGTCATGGCTGGCAAACCAAAAAGAGAGAATCACCCCTTCCGCAAGGCACCGAAGAAGCCAGCGACGCTTCTGGGCGACCTGCCGAGGGGCTCCGGTCATGTGTCTGCCTCCGGCAATGACCTGATCCATGGCATTCATGCGGTGGCGGCGGCCCTTGCCAACCCGAAGCGCAGGCAAGTGCATCTCTGGGCTACGGAAAATGGGCTTGCGCGCATCGCGGAGGAAGGTGGAACAGCCTCCATCAAGGCCGAGATCGTCCATCCCCGCATTCTCGACCACTTGCTGGCGGGGCAAGATGCCGTGCACCAGGGCGTATTGCTCGAATCAAAGCCGCTTAACCAACCACGGCTTGACCTGATTCCCCGCGAGGGAATCGTGGTGCTGCTGGACCAGGTGACGGACCCGCACAATGTGGGCGCAATCCTCCGAAGCTGTGCGGCATTCGCGGCAACGGCGCTGGTCACCACCGCCCGCCATGCGCCGCATGAAACCGGAGTCTTTTTCAAAGCCGCTTCAGGTGCCTATGAGCATGTGCCGCTGGTACGCGTCACCAATCTTGCTGCGGCGATGGAGGAGTTGAAGTCCTACGGCTTTCACCTGATGGGGCTGGATAGCGAAGCACCACAATCACTGGGGGAAGCACAGGCAACAAAGCCGCTGGCACTGGTGCTGGGGGCGGAAGGAAAAGGCCTGCGGCAGAAGACGCGTGAAACATGCGACAGCCTGGTGCGGCTCGACATGCCCGGCGCCATCAAGAGCCTCAATGTCTCGATTGCCGCCGCGATCTCGCTTTACGCGCTGACGCGTTAGCGCGCTTCCCGGCAACCGCTGGCGTTGGGCGCACCGAAGACACAGGCTGTGACGCGGCCAGTTTTCCGGCGAATGGTGGAGGCGCTATCCTTCGCGGCAATGCGCTTCAGTTTCTTGCGTATTGCCTTGGCCACAGGCACGTTGATGATCTCAGCAGTGGCCGGCGCAGCAGCGGGGGTGATGATGACAGGAAGAGCGTTTTCGCCATAGCCCTTGTGGAAGCCGCTTACCGTGACTCTGTTGCCATAGAGGCTTTCGGCACAGTCGCAATCACCCTTGCCTTCGGTGTTCGCGCTGACAACGACAAGGCTGATGCCAAGGTCGCTCTTATTAACCACCGCAGATGCGGTGCTGGCACCCACCTCCACACTAACGCCGAGAAGCGCTAGCGCTGCCAAAGTGAGCTTCAAGAGTGTCATGCCTATCCTCGCAATGCCTCTAGCCCACGAGTCTTGCGCCGGATTGGAACACAACCAGGCCGCAAACCGGGATTTGGACAGGGAGTTGCAGTAACCATGCCAATCACGTTAAGAGGCGCCGAACCTCGTTTTCTCCATCGGCGGGCCTGACCCGCTGAACCAGTGATGGGCCGATTGATCCCGGATCAAGTCCGGGAGGCGCATGGAGAATGGGTGGTGCTGCGGCCAGTTATGCCGGCTTAGCTCAGTTGGTAGAGCACCTGATTTGTAATCAGGGGGTCAGGGGATCGAGTCCCTTAGCCGGCACCAGTCATTTCAAATAGTTAGCTATATTGTTGGGATTGATTTCCCTTAGCGGTGACCACCGGGCTAACACCGGGCTAATGCGTTCGGATATTCCTCTGCGAGGCCAACAGCTGATGGTCACTTAGGGTCTCTGCCTCGGTCGCTTCTTAGGCTTATGAGCTTTGGGCTTTCGTTGGCT
>JBIOWL010000332.1:0-2567 GCA_044868645.1 Aestuariivirga sp. | reverse complement strand
CGCGCCGCATCGGTCCTACCTCTACGCCATGGGCCTGACGAAGGAGCAGATCGCCCAGCCGCTGGTCGGCGTCGCCACCTGCTGGAACGAGGCCGCTCCCTGCAACATCTCCCTCATGCGCCAGGCCCAGGCCGTGAAGAAGGGCGTCGCGTCGGCCAGCGGCACCCCGCGCGAGTTCTGCACCATCACGGTCACCGACGGCAGAAAATGCCGAGGAGTGAAATGAAGGGGTCAATCGAATGAGCTATCTGTTCCATGTTGTTCCTTACCCTTCTCCTCTGGAGAAGGTGGTGTGAGCGAAGCGAGCGCCGGATGAGGTCATTCCCTGCAACCTCACCCGCCCCTGCGGGGCACCCTCTCCAAAGGAGAGGGGTGAAAAAAGGCGCCTCATTTCGCACCATCGTAAATCTTGTGCACCAGCTTGCCGCCCTTGGCGATTAGTGTGCCGGAGATGCATTCATCGGCCTCGTCAATCTTGAGCGTGCCGTCCTTCTGGATCATCAGGTCGAGGAAATTGGCGATATTCTTGGCAAAGAGCGGCGCGGCATTGCCTGCAAGCTTGCCCGCAAGATTCACCGTGCCGATGATCTTGACGCCCTTGTGCTCAACGATCTCGTCAGCCTTGGAAAGCGGGCAGTTGCCGCCACGCTCGACCGCAAGGTCCACGATGATGGAGCCTGGCTTCATGCTCTCCACCATATCCTTGGTGATAAGCGTCGGCGCAGGGCGGCCGGGAATGAGGGCGGTCGTGATCACCACATCCTGTGACTTGATGTGCGAAGCAACCAGCTCCGCCTGCTTGGCCTTTTCTTCCGCCGTCAACTCACGGGCATAACCTGCGGCAGTCGCCGCTTCGGGAAGATCAACATAAACGAATTTCGCGCCCAGAGATTTCACCTGCTCTTCGGTTGCCTTGCGCACATCCGTTGCCGAAACAATAGCGCCGAGGCGGCGCGCCGTGGCGATGGCCTGCAGACCCGCAACCCCAACGCCCATGATGAAGACCTTGGTGGCGGGAACCGTGCCCGCCGCCGTCATCATCATCGGGAAGGCACGGCCAAAGTGCGCTGCGGCATCAATCACCGCTTTGTAGCCCGCGAGGTTTGCCTGCGAGGAGAGAATATCCATGCTTTGCGCGCGCGTGATGCGCGGCATCAGCTCCATGGCAAAACCGGTGACGCCGGACTTGGCAAAGGCATCAAGCTCCTTGCGCTCGCCATAGGGTTCGAGCCCGCCCGCGATGATCGCGCCATTCTTCAGTGTGCTGAGCAATTTGCCGTTGGGCCGGCGAATGCACAGCACGATGTCGGCATCCTTGGCCACCGCCTCGCCCTTAGCAATTACGGCACCCGCGGCCTTATAGTCATCATCTGAAAAATTGGCGCCCTGACCGGCGCCAGACTGCACTGCGACGGAAACGCCCTTCTTGACATAGGCTTTGACGGAATCCGGCGTGGCAGCAACCCGCGCCTCCCCGGGATGGCTCTCGGCCGGAACGGCTATCTTCATGCCTGCAGCTGCTTATAGATTGATGGCAACAAAGAGGCCGAAGAGCACGAGCAGCCCACCGGACAGATACCACTTGCCGCTGGCCCTGAGATCAACCAGCACGGCGATGATGCCGGCGATCAGCCCGCCAAAGCCGGTCAGCACATTCCAGTTGTCCATGAAGCGGAAGGCGACCAGCGCCACCAGCACATAGAGAGAAATCAGGCCGAGAGTGATGGAACCCTTGAGGAAACCTTGGTAGGTGTCCTTGTGGTCCTCGAAACCGCGTGGTTCGTGAGATGGTGCGTGGCCCGCCATATTGCTTCCCTGCCGAAATGGTTTGAGTCTCTTCGCTCTGGCTTTAGCCAAGCTGGATTTCCCCCGCAAGCGCGCAACCGCAGGCGATTTGGCGCAGCCAGCCCTTAATGCCTCCTTGTAACCCTTTAATCCCATTGAAGGAAAATAGTGCTTGACACCGCGCGGTGAAAAGGGCATATTCCGCTACATTCCAGCAGTGTCAAAAAATCCCCCACGGAAAATCCCCATGAACCTCGACATGACCTTCGGCACCAGCGATCTCGCCCGGGCCACCCGCTTCTATGATGCCGTTTTTGCCGTGCTCGGCGTTGGCCGCGCGCCCGACTGGCCGGACGGCTGGGCAGGCTGGGGCGCCGCTTATGGCGAGGGATCAAGCCTTTGGATATGCCCGCCATTCAACAACAAGCCACCGACCGCCGGCAATGGCACTATGATCACCCTGTTCGCCAAAACCGAAAAAGAGGTGCATGAATTCCATGCAGCGGCGCTGGCTCACGGCGGCAGCAACGAGGGTCCACCCGGCACCAGGGCCTATTACGAGCCGAGCTTTTATGTGGCCTATGTGCGCGATCCCGACGGCAACAAGCTGGCTTGTGCGTTCCTTCACCACAAGCCGGATTAAAGAACTTCAGACTTCATCTTCAATGCCGGCCGTAAGCTTTTGCAACTACGCACAAAAGTGGATCGCCGGATTGTGATCAGACGTGCGTGGAACGCCACGCAAACTCTTGCGAAAACAACTGAGATTTAGGAGCAATGCC
>JBIOWL010000331.1:0-2076 GCA_044868645.1 Aestuariivirga sp. | reverse complement strand
TGGGATCATAGAACAGCGCGTCGCTCACAAAGGTGACCCAGTAGAGGCCTGTCGGGAAGGCGAAATAAATCCACCAGCCGAAGAAGAAGAACGTCACTGTGACCAATGGAATGGCCATGGTGTTCTTCATCAATGTGTGCATGTGGCTACGCCGCCGCGATGCGCCGACTTCATACATGCAGAAACCCACATGTATGAGAAACATGAAAACCACCGTGACCCAGTAGTAAAACTCGGTGAAGATAACATTCACCGAACTGAGATTATCTCCCATCGGGTGTTCCCTCCTGAGGCCCGCATCCTGTCCCCGCAGCTTGCGATGCCTTCCCCATGTGTTGTTTGCTGTGGGGCAACTTTGTTTGATGGCAGGAAACATCTGCCTTAGACGAAAGTCAAGGAGTCGCCGGATCTGGACCTAAGAGCAGGAACCCGCTGGCCTTTAGGCGGCGCGTGGCTTCCAGAATACCGGCAGCAGCAGCATGATCACTGAGAGAATCAGCAGCACCAGCGAGATCGGGTGGGTGACGAAAACACTCCAGTCACCCTGCGAGATGGAGAGTGCCCGCCGCAAGTTCTGCTCAGCCAGTGGCCCGAGGATGAGGCCGATGATGCAGGGCGCCACCGGAAAATCGAAGCGCCGCATCAGATAGCCCATGAGGCCCGTGAGGAAGAGGAGGCCAAGGTCAAAGGTGGAGCGGTTGACGCTGTAAACGCCAAGCGTTGAGAACACCAGGATGCCGCCATAGAGCAGGGGCTGCGGAATGCGTAAGAGCTTCACCCACAATCCCACCAGGGGCAGGTTGAGCACCAGCAGCATGGCATTGCCGATGAAGAGGCTGGCGATCAGCGTCCACACGAGAGGGCCAGAATTGACGAAGAGCTGCGGACCCGGTTGCAGGCCATATTGCTGGAAAGCCACCAGGAGAATGGCAGCCGTTGCTGATGTCGGCAGGCCTAGCGAAAGAAGCGGCACCAGCACGCCCGCTACCGCGGCGTTGTTAGCAGCTTCCGGCCCCGCCACGCCTTCAATGGCGCCCTTGCCGAATTCCTCCGGTCGCTTGGAAAGCTTCTTCTCAAAGAAATAGGAGAGGAAGGTTGGAATTTCCGTGCCTCCAGCGGGCAGTGCGCCAAACGGAAAACCGAGCGCCGTACCCCTGAGCCAAGGCCTCCACGAACGCCCCCAATCCTCGCGCGTCATCCAGAGGGAACCTTTGACCGTCTCGACCGTCACCTCCCGCAACTCCTTGCGTGATGCCACATAGAGACATTCGCCCACTGCAAAGAGGCCGACTGCAACGACAACCAGGTCAATGCCGTCGAGAAGCTGCGCATAGCCAAAGACCAGCCTTGCTTGGCCGGTCAATTCATCAATTCCGATCAAGCCCAGCGCAATGCCAAACGCCAGCGATGTGAGCCCCTTATAGACATGGCTGCCAAGCATGGCCGAGGCCGTGGTGAAGGCGAGGATCATCAGTGCGAAATATTCAGCAGGGCCAAAGGCGATGGCGAGCTTGACGACGATGGGCGCAAAGAAAGTGAGAAGCAGCGTGCCGATGGTCCCGGCCACGAAGGAGCCGATGGCCGCCGTGGCGAGAGCCGGCGCACCACGACCCGAGCGCGCCATCATGTTTCCTTCGATGGCCGTGATGATGGAGCCGCTTTCACCCGGTGTGTTGAGCAGGATCGATGTCGTCGAAGAGCCGTACATGGCACCGTAGTAAAGCCCGCCGAACATGATGAAGGCAGACGTCGGCTCCAGATAGCCGGTGATTGGCAGCAGCAACGCAATGGTCAGAGCCGGGCCAATGCCAGGCAAGATGCCGATAAAGGTGCCGAGCGTCACGCCGAGCAGTGACCAGCCGAGATTTTCCAGCGTGATGGCGCCGGCAAATCCTTGCAGCAGTTGTTCCAGCGCATTCATGTGAAGAGCGTTCCGGCGGGAAGGCGAAGGCCCAAACCCTTGGAGAAAAGAACGTAGGCCACTGCTGACAGGGCAACGCCAATCAGCAGGTCACGCAGCCAGCTGCGGGATCCCAACCCATGCGCCGTCAGCAGGAAGAGTACGGCTGCCGCTGG
>JBIOWL010000330.1:0-2370 GCA_044868645.1 Aestuariivirga sp. | reverse complement strand
CGGCATGGATGGCATTCGCCGCCTGGCCGGTGCGTGGCACGAACGGGTGATGGCCGACGAGGTGGTCGCCCACGCCTTCAGCCACGGGTTCCACCCCGAGCACACCGAGCGCCTCGCCGCGTACTGGGCTGAGGCGCTGGGAGGCCCCGCGCTCTACACAGAGAGCTATGGGGACGAAACTTCAGTTGTGCGAATCCACAGCGGGAACGGCCTGCACGAGGAGATGAACCAGCGGGCCATCACCTGTTTCGATCTTGCGCTGCGTGATGTGGGTGTGGATCCCGGCCAGAGGCTCGGCCGCACGCTGCACGCCTACTTCGCGTGGGCAACTACGACGACGATGTACAGATATCACGCTTCTGCGGACGATGTGCCCGACGGGTTGGCACTTCCGAAGTGGTCGTGGGAAGGGCGCGTGGACTGACCCGAAGGCAACACTCCACAGTTACAACACTGGCATGATGTCAGGACTGTCAGCCCCACAGCGGCAATCCGAGAATGATGGCAAGGGCAATGAGGGAAAGAGCCACGCGCCGGAAGGTGACATCGCTGGCATGGCCGAAGAGCTTTGAACCGAGCCACAGGCCAATGCCATATCCAGGCGCCGCCAGCACTGACAATTGCAGGGCTTCCCGCGTGACAAGGCCGCCCGTCACATAGCTCACGATGCCGATGACGGTGCTTGCTGCAAAGAACAGGATGATGGAGGCGCGCGCCACATCCGCCCGTGCCACTCCGCCGAGCCAATAGGCAATGACCGGCGGGCCGCCAATCTGTGCGATGCCGCCGAAGAGTCCGGCCAGGGCGCCAACAACAACGGTCAACGCAGCATGAGGCTTGCCATGATAGCGCCAGCCTGAGAGCAGAAGCGCCAGCATGGCCGTGGCCAAGCTTACGATGAGCCAACGCAGAAGCACCGGATCCGCCATGGCAAGCACGGCTGTCCCCAGCGGAATGCCAGCAAGCGCGCCAAGGACCATCAATGCCACGGCAGGACGCGAAGCAGGCTTCCAGGCCGGAAGAATCATTGGTGCTGCAAGAACCGCATCAACGAGAAGCAGCACAGTGCTGGCGAGTTGCGGGCCCACAAGCCGCGAGGCCACGGGCACAAAGATCAGCGCCGCGCCGAAACCGGAAAACCCACGTGACAAGCCCGCCGCCAGGGACGTCAGCGCCAGCATGACCAGAATATACGTGGGCTGAGTCGATGATAAGTCCATCATCTCTCACGGCGTAAGGTTACGGACTTCGCTACGCAATACCGGGATTGACTTAGGCCCTATGCAGGAGTGTCATGTGCGAATGCTGCGGCTCCCCGCCATGGCACTTTTTCTCTGCGCCATCTTCCCCTGGGCGGCGCAAGGGCACAATTGCCGTTGCATCTATGATGGTGGCCACGTCGCGCAAGGCAAGACCGTCTGCATTAAAACCTCCAAGGGTTACCAGTTGGCGCGCTGCGAAATGTTTCTGTACAACAGCAGCTGGAAATTCCTGGAAAAGCCTTGCGACAATCTGCAGAGCCAGAAACCAGCTACTTTGCCAAAGAGCGGATAAGCTTCCTGAGTTGCGGTTCCTGGACGCGGTGCGCCGCTTCATCCACGCCGAACCATCGGCGTTTGCGTTGATGTTTTTCCAGCCATGTCTTCTTCTCCCGTTCTACATTGAGAAGATAGACATCAACGCGGATGGCCAATGAATCCTTCGCCCCGAGTTTTGCGTAGCCGAAGCTGCCCAGCTTTTTCCGCCGCACGCGGCCTTCAACGCCCGCTTCCTCGAAGGCCTCGCGCCGCGCCGCGTTATAGTCCTTGAGCGGCGGCATGGGCCAGCCCTTGGGAATCACCCAGCGCCGCGTTTCCCGCGAAGTGATCAGCAGGAACTCCACGCGCCCCTTGCGCTTGCGAAAGCAAAGTGCCGCCACCTGCCGCGCCGGACGTTTTCCCATCAGATGAACCGTGACCCCTCGACTCTGGCAGTCTCATAAGAGTGGAACTCATTGGCAAGGCGGGAATTCGGCAATTCACCGCTTTTCTTTGGGGCCTCAGGGCAGAGGCTCTGGCGTCTCGCTCAGGGTGCGCAAGTATCCAATCAGATTGATGCGGTCTGCCTCCTCCGGAAGGCCGGGGAACTCCATGATGATACCTGGCGTCGTTGCCTTGGGGGCCAAAAGGAAGGTGTTGAGGTCTTCATAGCTCCATTTTCCCTTCCAAGCCTTCAAGGCCGCTGAGTAGCGGCGCTCCGCTTCAGAAGCCCTCTCCCGGCCGATGATGTTCCACATGCTGTGTTCTGCAAGGTCTCCCTTTCCGGGGCGCAGCACATGGCAGCGACCACAATGCCGCGCAAAGATCGCTTCACCTTTACCCACATCCGCCG
>JBIOWL010000329.1:0-2190 GCA_044868645.1 Aestuariivirga sp. | reverse complement strand
CCGGCATCGTTGCGCATGCGTGCTCCGGCCACAACGACGGGGCGCTGCGACTGATCGATGAGCGCTTGGATGTCCGTAACATCCGCGCTGCGATGCCCGTAGCGCGCCAGGGGGAAGACGATAGCCGGATCGCCCTCAACCGGGTCATTCAGCATGTCTTCCGGCAGCGACAAAACCACAGGGCCTGGCACGCCTTCCTGCGCAAGGTGCAATGCCCGCGGCATGAGTTCAGGAACCTTGCGGCCCACGGCAATCTCAAACACACCCTTTGCCAGGCTGCCGAAGAACTGGGTGTAGTCGATTTCCTGGAATACGCCACGCATGCGTTCCCGCCGGTCCACTTGCCCCAGCATGAGGATGACGGGCAGGGCATCCTGCTCTGCCATGTGGACAGCAATGGAGGCATTGGTGGCGCCTGGCCCGCGGCTCGCCAGAACCACAGCAGGCTTGCCGGTAAGCTTCGCCTCTGCCGCAGCCATGAAGCCGGCGCCACCTTCATGGCGGCAAACGATCAGCTCAATGGATTTGCTTCCATGAATTGCATCCAATAGGGCGAGATAGCTCTCACCCGGCACGCAATAGATGCGTTTGATCCCGTGAGCCTCGAGAGAACGAACGATGAAATCGGCAGCGCGCATGAACAGGTTCCGTGAAAGGAAACCCGCTCATGCCCGACTTTACTGCCTCTTGTCGAGTGCGCTTGGGGCGCAGGCCCATGCCTTATTGCGGAGGCGTCAGCAGTTCCTGTGCCGCTTCGGCATTGCCCGCAGCTGCGGCCTTGCCATACCATTCTTTCGCCTTGTCCGGATCGGGAGAAAGGCCGCGCACATTTAGCTCGGCAAAGACCTTGGGATCATAGGTCCGCCCGACGCCGTAAGCGCCAGCCGCGTCCTGAAGTTCGAAGGCACGCAAATAAAACTGGCGGGCGGCGATGATATCGCCAGACTTCAGCAGCAGGTCCCCCTTCTCCAGGAAGGAAACGCTTTCGGATTGCAGCACTTCATTGGGCGGTGGAACTGCCTGCGGAAGCTCTGAAGATTTGTTGAAACCCTGTTCTGGCGGCGCGCTCACCGGTGTCACGGTCACTTCTTGCTTGAGTTGGGCTTGCGAAGTGGGCGGCGGCTGCAGGCCCGGTGTCGGCACGGCATTGAGATCGAGAGCAACCTTCATCGCCTTTGCTGGAGCGGCTTCCACACCAGTCTGCGCATCAAGCGCGGTAACCAGGAGCCCGAGCTCGGGACTGTCGGAACGCTGCACGATGAGCTGCGCGGCGGCAATCTCGTCAGGCCGCAGCATCCATTCACCCTCTTTCACCTCGGTACCAGTGGTGAGATAGGAATTGGGCGGAAGGCCGGAAATCCTGAGATTGATCGGCGTGCTTGTGTCAGGCGGCAAAGCACTGATCTCAAGCGGGATGGGCGCGTTGACAGGCCCCGCTATGTCAGAGACATTCACTTCTGCGATCTTCACGACCTTCGGTGAAATGGCTGTGGTGTTGGCTGTTGCCACGTTGTTTCCCGTGCCATCGAAGATACCACCAGCCAAGGCCAGCGAGGCAGAGGCCACACTCTCGAATCCAGCTGGGTTCGCCATGAAATAGCCGCCGGCGCTGCCCGCGCCGCATGCAAATGCCGTAAGGATAACGGCCGTAGGCATGCTCACTCCAAACACACCTTTGCGGCTGTTGCTCCGCTCTTTGGTCACAGGTGGGTAAAGGAGATGCTGTTCGCGTGGACTAACCTGGAATTGCGGTTCAGGAGCGCTAGCCTGTATGCGCCGGCGTTGCGTAGGAGCATGATTGTGAGCGTCTGGAGCTTGCGCTGTTTGCAGATCGACCATGTGCTGTGCCCTCCTGAAACGGTCCTCAAGGCGCCGGCGATAGTTGTCATACGCGGCATCAAGCTCTTGCTCGAGGGCCTGGTCTTCTTCGCTTGCATCGGAGGAAGACGGCGCGTTTGCCTGCCTGTAGCGTGAGGCAAGGTCATCTGCGCCTTCTTTGTTGTAGGTGCGCACAAACCAGCTTGGCACAGTTGCCTCTTGCTCGGAACGCTCGGTCTGGTTCTCTTCGGTTTCGGGCAGCTCTTCCTTGGCCCTTGCTTGACCCTTCTTCATTGTGTCACTCCTTGCTCTGCTGCCGCAGCGGCAGGTGAACTCTCCTCAAGCGCGCGCTTGGCCGAATGATGGCGCACC
>JBIOWL010000328.1:0-2515 GCA_044868645.1 Aestuariivirga sp. | reverse complement strand
AGGCCGAGTAGGACTCTCGCCACCACCCACCCTGCGGCGGGTGCAGGCCCTGGAGCAGGAGGGGCTCATCACTGGCTACCGGGCCCAGCTCAATCGCGAGAAGCTCGATTATGCGGTGAAAATGTTCGTGCTCGTTGGCCTGAAGAGCCAGGCCAAGCCGGAGATGGAAGCCTTTGAGAGGCAGGTGAAGGCCTGGCCCATCGTGCGCGAATGCTATGGCGTGCAGGGCGGAGCAGATTATGTGCTCGTCTGCGTGGCGCGCGACCTGCAGGCGGTGCAGAGTTTTGTCAATGGCGCGCTGCTCAAGGCCGCCAATGTCGATAGCGTGCGAACATCGCTGATCCTGTCTGACGTCAAGACCGATCCGGAAATTCCACTGCCATGAGTCAATCGCGTATTGGCGAGTGGGTATCGCTCAGCGCGCATGCGCTTGCCATTTTCGTCGTTGGCTTTGCATCAACAGTTTTGATCGTGATGGACGCTGTCCGGGCGGTTGGTGCAAGCCCTGCGCAGCAGGCATCTGCCATTGGCGTTATCTGCATTGCGATCGGTGTTACATCGCTCATTCTGGGATTTCGCTACCGGCAACCGATCATCGTGGCCTGGTCGACACCAGGTGCTGCGCTTCTGGCGTCAAGTCATGCGACTTCCAATTTTACTGAAGCAACGGCCGCTTTCCTGTTCGCAGGTGTGTTGATGGTCATCACCGCCTTCGCGCGGCCCTTGGCAAATGCCATCAACAAACTGCCGAGCAGCATCGCGGGCGCAATGTTGGCGGGCGTGCTCTTGCACTATGTGATAGCCGTTCCGGGTGCTGCTGTTTCCGCGCCGCTTGTTGTGTTACCGCTTGCTGTTGTTTTCTTTGTTCTGCGTCATGTGGCGCCGCTCTATGCAACGCCAGTCATTGTCGCGCTTGCGCTGGTGATTGCGGCAGCAACAGGCGCCTTCGGGAGTTCAATTGGCTTTTCAATGACGCAACTGCAGTTCGTCGCACCTGTTTTCAATCTCCAGACGCTGATGAGCATCGGCATTCCACTCTATCTCGTGACCATGGCTTCGCAGAATTTGCCTGGATTTGCGGTGTTGAAGTCCAATAGTTATGAGCCGCCGGTGCAGGCAAGCATCTTCGTCACCGGTGTTGGCAGCATGATTGCTTCATTCTTTGGTGCGCATGCGGTCAACCTCGCGGCCATTACGGCAGCTATGGCGGTTGGTCCCGATGTCCATCCCGATCCCAAGCAGCGCTGGAAAGTCATCGTTCCCTATGCCGTCATCTATATTTGCGCGGGGCTTGCCGCTGCAACCTTTGTCACTGTACTTGGCCTGTTGCCCGCCGCGCTTGTCGCCGCTGTTGCGGGGCTGGCGCTGCTCTCGCCATTTCTGGGCGGGCTTGTTGCCATGACGAGAGATGCAAAGGACATTGAGGCTTCCGCCGTGACATTCCTGGTCACTGGTTCGGGTATTACGCTGTTTGGCGTGGGTGCTGCGTTCTGGGGGTTGCTGACCGGCCTCCTGATCTGGGGTTTCAAACAGGTCTGGCGGGCCAGATGACAATCAAGATTCGCCAGCTTTCTTCTGGAGATGATCTTTCTGAAGCCATTGAGTTGCTGCAACGCTTCTTCGTGGAAGAAGGGTTCTCGACGTCTGCGGATGTGATCGCCCAAAACACAAGAACTCTTGCGGCACTGCCAAACTGCGCACTCTTGATTACGGAGGATGATGGTGTTGCAATTGGTGTTGCCACTCTCTCACTCGAATTCGGAATCGAATTTGGCTGGTCCGCTGAGATGGGCGATCTCTATGTACTGCCGGAATGGCGCGGCAAGGGCATTTCGCGTTTGCTTGTAGATGCTGCCGAAGCCCTCCTGCGCACCAAGGGTGCTGCGGGATATCAGGTGACAGTGACACCCTTTGCGGAAGAACATCACGCACTCGGCAAATTCTATGAGAAGCTCGGCTTCGAGAGCGAAGGCCGGCTTATTCTCTACAAGCGGCTGTAGGATTACCAAGTCCGGCCTGTTACCCCTAGCTGGGTTCTATCTCTCGCTGCGCTTGGATGGAATGACGCGTTTTTATTTATCCGTCATTCCATCCAAGCGATGTGGAACACATCGCGCGAGATGGAACCCAGCTTTGGATTGATCCTGGATCAAATCCGGGGCTCAGAACATGACTTTCCAACTCGTCATCCCGGCCCTGCCTTCGCGAGGGTAGGCTACAGCCGGGACCCATTGAGCCGCCAGTTTCAGGCCCTCATGCTGAGGTGCGACCCCGGACTTGCTCCGGGGGAGCCTGGAAGCATGACGGAGTTTGCGCATCCTTCGAAGCCCGCTAACGCGGGCACCTCAGGATGAGGGTTAGCGGGGGAATGAAAGATTCTTTTCTCATTGCAGCAATGTAGTCACAATGTAGGAATAGATGTGATTGGGACGGTTCGGAATGGAGGGCCAATGTCGACAGTGTGCCGATCTTGTCCGAACCGTGTGCAGCGCCTGCAGGGTGGTTGGAATAACAC
>JBIOWL010000327.1:0-3094 GCA_044868645.1 Aestuariivirga sp. | reverse complement strand
TTGCGACTGGATTTCGGTCCCGCCGATGTTGTCGTGGCGGTGCCGGCCTGCTGGCTCGACGTTGCTTCCATGGCGGACCTCGATGACGTGGCCGAGCAGTTCTACCGGGCCCATGGCCGAAGGCTTCGGGTTGCGACAAAATACAAGAACCTGACGCGGCGCTTCTTCACGGAAAAGGGCGTTACGGGCTACCGCATCGTTGAAAGCGCAGGCGCCACGGAAGGCGCGCCCGCGGCGGGCACGGCTGAATTAATTGTGGATATCACCACGACGGGCTCGACGCTTGCCGCCAATCATCTGCGCATCCTCGATGATGGCATCATTCTCAAGTCCTGCGCGGTCCTGGCGGTGGGGCGGAAGGCTCCGGCCTTTGATGGTCTTGTCTCGCGCCTCGGCCAACAACTGGGGAAAATTTAAACGTCTAGTTGCATTTTGTTGCGGCTGCGGTATCTTCCTTTGCACAGCCCGCAGCAGGAAAACGATAGAACGGGCACATCTTTCGAACTTGTTTGAAGCTTGGGCTCCGGCAGCAACATGGCCTGCGCTCGCATTGTGGTGGCATCGCCCCCGGTCCACCGGAGTGCTCATTGAGCGTGGACTGGTGACGTTGGAGGTCAAAGAGAGGGGCCGCGCGCCTGTGCGGCCCTTCTTCCATTCATGTTGCCGAATCTGTGGGCAATGCCGGAAAAGAGTGTGGCCCCAAAATGGCCAAATCCGGCAGCTAGGCAGCAACCTCCTCAACAATCACGGCAACAACCACGGCGGATGACGATGCGGAAACAAATTCTCTCTCTGGCAAGCTTGCTGCTCCTTGCGCAGCCCGCGCTTGCCGAAACCTGCGGCGATACGGGCGCTGGCTTCAAGCAGTACATCGCCTCGGTGAAGAAGGAGGCAGCGGCGCAGGGCGTGAGTGAGGGCGCCATCAATATCCTCAACCGCATCAAATATGATCCAGGCATCGTCAAGAAAGACCGGGCGCAGAATGTCTTCTCGCAGGATTTCCTGACCTTCCAGGCGCGCATGGCGAGCGCGGGCCGCATCACCAAGGGCAAGCAGCTTGTCGAGCGTTATGCAAATATCTTTGACGCCGTGCAGGAAAAATATGGCGTTCCCGCGCCGGTGATCACTGCCTTCTGGGCACTGGAGACGGATTTCGGCGGCTTCATGGGCAAGTCGCCCACCATCCAGTCCATTGCAACGCTCGCCTGGGATTGCAGGCGGCCTGAAAAGTTTCGCCCGCAACTCATTGCGGCGCTGCAGCTGCTCGATGCCGGTGACATGACTTATGAGGAAATGATCGGCGCCTGGGCGGGCGAGATCGGCCAGACGCAGTTCATGGCCTATGACTATAATGAAAGCGCGGTTGATTTCGATGGCGATGGCCGCCGCGATCTTATCGGCAGCGTGCCGGATGTAATCGCATCGACCGCCAATCTCCTGCGCAAGCATGGCTGGCGCCCGGGTGAGCCGTGGCTGCAGGAGGTGAAAGTGCCGGCGGAACTTCCCTGGGACCAGGCCGATATCGCCATCAAACATCCGCGCAAGCAATGGGCTCAATGGGGCGTCAAGGCTGCCTCAGGCAAAAACATCAAGGCGGACAATTTCCCGGCCTCGCTGCTCTTGCCCATGGGGCGCAACGGCCCGGCTTTTCTCGCCTATCATAATTTCACCACGGCCTATCTCAAATGGAACGAGAGCCTCATCTATTCGACGACGGCGGCCTATCTTGCAACGCGCATTGCAGGCGCGGGCCCCGTGGGCAAGGGCAGGGGGCCGGTTGAGCCCTTGGGCTATGAAGGGATCGTCTCGTTGCAGAAGTATCTCGCCAAGAAGGGGTATGACGTTGGCGAAATCGACGGCAAGATCGGCAAAGGCACGCGCGCGGCGGTGAAGGATGTGCAGATGCAGCTGGGCATGCCAGCGGACAGCTATCCGACGCCGGAGCTGCTTCAAGCGCTGAATTAGAGTCTGATCGCAATTAATTGAGATGAGTATCGAAACTGCAATCCCTCCCCCGTAAAGGGGGAGAGTTGCTCAAAGTTGATCCCACTCTAGTCTCACTCGTGGCGGAGGGCCTCGATGGGATCGAGATTTGCCGCGCGCCGCGCCGGGAAAAAGCCGAATATAAGGCCGATGGCGCCTGAAAAGGCAAAGGCGAGCGCAATCACCGTAGGCTGTATGGCAAGTGGAATGTCGAGCAAGGCAGCGCCAGTTGCGGCAATACCCAAGCCGAGCAGGATGCCAATAATGCCGCCAAGCAAGCAAAGCACCACGGCTTCCACGAGAAATTGCGCCAGCACCTGCGAGGCCAGCGCGCCTATCGCAAGCCTGATGCCGATCTCGCGGGTGCGTTCGGCGACCGACACAAGCATGATGTTCATGATGCCGATGCCGCCCACCAGCAGGCTCACGGCCGCGACCGCACCGAGGAGTCCCGTCATGACTGTTGAAGTCGATGTCAGGGTGGCGGCAAGCTGTGTCATGTCGCGCACAGTGAAGTCATCTTCTTCGCCTTGCCTTATGTGGCGCGTCTCGCGCAGGATATCCTCCATGACGGCCTGAACGGTGGGCAGGTCGGCCGCCTGCTGCGTGGATACGGAAATGGTGGAAATGCGCGTGTTTCCGGCAATGCGGCGCTGGAAGGTGCGGAGCGGCATTATGATGGTGCTGTCCTGATCGGAACCAAATGCTGATTGGCCCCTTGCCGCCAGGACACCGACAACAGTGCAGGAAACGCCCGCGACACGAATAGAAGCATCAACCGCCGGCGTGTTGCCGAAGAGATCGTGGCGCACTGTCTCTCCAATCACGCAAGAGGCTGCCCCGGCGCGCGTATCGCTCTCGCTGAATGGCCCGCCTGCCGAAAAGCCCCAGTCCTGAACAGTGAAGTAATCCGGTTCCGTTCCGGTGACTGATGTGTCGATTGAAGCCGTGCCGTTGATGGCAATGACCTGCTTGTTGGCAGTGGGTGCGACACCCTTGATGTTGCGAAGGCCAGAACGCAGGCTTTCCACGTCACGGGATGTGAAGCTCCGGCTGTCCTGGCCGCTGGGCGGCCCCGGCGTGGGCGTGCCCGGCCTTGCAATCAGCATGT
>JBIOWL010000326.1:0-2131 GCA_044868645.1 Aestuariivirga sp. | reverse complement strand
GGTTGGGGCGCTCAAGCAGACGGGGCGCGAGTGGATCGAAACGCTTGTCTCGCAGCTTCTTGTGGCGGGCAATGCCTATGCCGAAATGGTGTCGGTCGATGGTACGCTTCGCGAACTCCACGCGCTCCGCCCCGACCGCATGAAACTGGTGCCATCCCGCGAAGGCTGGCCGGAAAGCTTTGAATATTCCGTGGGCGGACAATCCGTGCGCCTGCCGCGCGAGAGCATCATTCATCTGAAGCTCTTCAATCCGGTTGACGACTACTATGGCCTGTCGCCGCTCGAAGCGGCAGCCCGCTCCATCGACACGCACAATGCCGCCTCCGCCTGGAACAAGGCCATGCTCGACAATGCCGCAAGGCCGAGCGGAGCCCTGGTCTTCGCCGGCACCGACAACACGCTGACGACGGAGCAGTTCGAGCGCCTCAAGGCGGAGCTCACCTCCACCTATCAGGGCGCCGCCAATGCCGGCCGCCCCATGATCCTCGAAGGCGGCCTCGACTGGAAGGAGATGGGCTTCTCGCCCAAGGAGATGGAATTCATCGAGGCCAAGAACATTGCGGCGCGCGAAGTGGCGCTGGCCTTCGGCGTGCCGCCCATGCTGCTCGGCATTCCGGGCGACAACACCTATGCCAATTTCGCCGAAGCCAACCGCAGCTTCTGGCGCCAGACCGTGGTGCCGGTTGCAGGCCGCATCGCCGATGCGGTGGCGGCGGGCCTGTCGCTGCATTCCAACGAAGCCGTTTCGCTGAAGCCCGATCTCGATCAGGTGGAAGCGCTTAGCCCAGATCGCGACGCGCTGTGGAAGCGCGTCAACGAGGCAACCTTCCTCACCGCCGACGAGAAACGCGAAGCGGTGGGTTACGCCCGCTAACAAAACAAAGACAAGGAACCGAATTCAATGCCCCTTCGCCCCAACAGGCGCGGGCCGGGCACGCCTTTGCAGGTGCGCTCCGGCCATGGCGTCTTCACAGGATATGCCTCGCTCTTCGGCAGGCGCGACGGTGCGGGCGACATCATGATGCCCGGCGCCTTTGCCACCTCGCTGAAGAAGCGCGGAGCAACAGGTATCCGCATGCTCTTCCAGCACAATCCGGGCGAGCCCATCGGCAAATGGTCCGAGATCCGCGAAACGGGACGCGGGCTTTATGTGCGCGGCGTCCTCAACACAAAAGTGCAGCGCGGCCGCGAGCTTCTGGCGCTTCTGGAGGAGGGCGGCCTCGATGGACTTTCCATCGGCTTTCGCACCGTCCGTGCACGGAATGAACGGGCCATCGGCGCCCGCCTGCTGCTCGAAGTCGATCTCTGGGAAATCTCGCTCGTCACCTTCCCCATGCTGGAAGGCGCGCGCGTCGAGGAGGTCCGGAAAATGCAATCAAACCAACATGTCAAAGGAGAACTCTCAACATGGATATGAACCTGGAAACGAAGGTGATGGGCGGCGAGGCCACGCAAGACGATGTGCTCTCCGCCTTCGAGGCCTTCAAGGACGCCAACGATGAGCGCCTGGCGCAAATAGAAAAGCGCATGAGCGCCGATGTGGTGACTGCCGAGAAGGTGGAGCGCATCAGCAAGGCCATCGACGAGCTGACCTTGAAGGCGCGCCGCCCCGCGATGGGCAGCGATACGAAGAAGGCCGAGCCCTCCGAGCATAGGCAGGCTTTCAATGCTTACGTGCGGAAGGGTGAGGCCTTCGGCCTCGCGCAGCTTGAGCAGAAGGCCATGTCCATCGGCTCCAATGCCGATGGCGGCTATCTGGTGCCCGAGGAAATCGAAACGGAGATCGGCAGGCTTCTCTCCAGGGCCTCGCCCATGCGCGCCATCTGCGATGTGCGCCAGTCTTCGACGCTTCTCTACAAGAAGCCCTTCAACACCAATGGCGCTTCTGCGGGTTGGGTTGCCGAGACGGGCGCACGCACGCAAACCAACTCGCCGACGCTGGCTGAGCTGCAGTTCCCCGCCATGGAGCTTTACGCCATGCCGGCGGCAACCCAGGCACTGCTCGATGACAGCGCGGTGAATATCGATGATTGGATCGCCCGTGAAGTCGAAACCGTTTTTGCCGAACAGGAGACGGAAGCTTTCGTTGTGGGCAACGGCACCAACAAGCCCAAGGGCTTCATGGACTATG
>JBIOWL010000325.1:0-2280 GCA_044868645.1 Aestuariivirga sp. | reverse complement strand
CACGGTGGTGGCGCCGGGGACGGTGGCTATTTCCGCCGCTCCTGGCAGCGCCGTTGCGCTCAAGCTCGATGATGAGGCCGCCGCGAAGAAAGTTGGATCTGCCCTTGCTGATGCGGCGGTTCCCAAGGCCATCCACGACTACAAGTCGGTGATACGCACGCTGCAACCGCGTGGAATTGAAGTTGCGGGCGTCAAGCATGATCCCATGCTGTACTCATACCTGCTCAATTCCACCTACTCAGCGCACGCCCTGGACGAAGTAGCGCTGCGAACTTTCAACCTGAACCTCTCGGGCGACCTGGCGGAAGCCGCAGATGTCACTGGGCGCATGGCGTCAGCATTGCGCCAGCAGGTGGAGGAAGCCGGGCTGAGCAAGGTGTACGAAGAGATCGATCTGCCCCTGGTCCCTGTGCTGGCACGCATGGAAGAAGCGGGCGTAAAAATCGATCGCCATGTGCTGCAGGAGATGTCTGTGCGTCTGGATAAAGAGTGCGATGCCAAAGCCAGCCAGATTCACCTGCTTGCCGGCATGACCTTCAACATCAATTCTCCTAAACAGCTGGGAGACGTTCTGTTCAACAAGCTGGCCTTGCCCAAGCCGGTGAAGTACGGCAAAGGGAAGACGGTCTCCACGGCGGTTGAGGTGCTGGAGGAGCTGGCACTCGAACACGAAGTGCCCCAGCGCGTGCTCGAGTACCGGCAACTTTCGAAACTCAAATCCACTTATGTAGACGCGCTTCCGCTGCTCTTGAACTCAGGCACAGGCCGCCTGCACACTACCTTCAATCAGACAGGGACGGCAACGGGCAGGCTTTCTTCGACTAATCCAAATTTGCAGAACATCCCAATTCGCACCGAACTGGGCCGCGAGATTCGCGCCGCTTTTATTGCCGAAAAGGGAAACCTGCTGCTGGCAGCAGACTACTCGCAGATTGAGCTGCGGCTGCTGGCGCATCTCTCGGAAGACCCGTTGCTTGTAGAGGCGTTCCGCCGCGGGGATGACATTCATGCTCTCACCGCTTCGCAGGTCTTTGGCGTGCCGCCACTGATGCTGGACGGCGAACACCGCCGCCGTGCCAAGGTCATCAATTTCGGCATTGTGTACGGGCTTTCGCCCTTCGGTTTGGCGCAACAGCTCGGCATCGAGCAGCGCGAGGCCAAGCAGTTTATTGACGCTTACTTCGCCAAGTATGCCGGGGTGCGGAAGTTTATTGATAAAACTCTGGAAGAGGCGCGGCGCGAGCAGCGGGTAAAGACGCTGTTCGGCCGCATCCGCCCGATTCCCGACATTCACAGCAAGAATTTCAATATGCGCGGCTTCGCCGAGCGCACCGCGGTGAACACGCCCCTGCAAGGCACGGCGGCCGACCTGATCAAGCTGGCCATGATCCGGCTGGATGCCGAACTGCAAAAGGGCAAGCTGAAATCGCGCATGACCCTGCAGGTGCACGACGAACTGGTCTTTGAGGTGCCCGAACCAGAGGTGGAGCCCATGCGCGAACTGGTGTGCGAGGTGATGCAGAACGTTTACCAGTTACGGGTGCCGCTGGTGGTGGATATTGGAGTGGGGAAGAACTGGCGTGATCTGGAGTTTTCGTAGAGATGTTGCTTGCAACGTCTGCCGAGACGCGGCAAGCTGCGTCTCTATCCAAGTTGAACGCTATGCCTGCAAACCAAGCTTCCGTTGAATCGCATCTGCAACTGCTTCCGCGTGGCGGGTCATTTTCTCTTCCGATTCGGCCTCAATCATGACCCGCGCCAGCGCCTCGGTCCCGGAGTAGCGAACGACTACGCGCCCGGTTCCATCGAGATCGCGCTCGGCGGCAGCGATAGCATTCGACACTTCCGGTATTTCCTTCAGCGCCTTCTTCTCCCGTACCCGCACGTTCTTGATGATCTGTGGAAAAACCTTCAGGTCTGCGATCAGTTCCCCCAGGGGCTTGCCGCTGCGCGCCACGATTTCAAGCACACGCAACGCGGTGAGCAGGCCATCACCGGTGGTAGCGTCGCCATCACGAAAAATGATGTGGCCCGATTGTTCGCCTCCCAGGGCGGCCCCTGATTTTCGCATTTCTTCCAGCACGTACTTGTCGCCCACCGGCGCGCGCAGCATGCGGATGCCGGAGCGGTGCAGGGCGGCTTCCAGGCCCATGTTGGACATAGTGGTGGCCACAACCATGTCGCCAGCCAGCTTGCCGCGAGCCTTCATATCGCGCGCAACCAGCAGCATAACCGCGTCTCCGTTCACTACGTTGCCGCGCGCATCGGAAAAAAGGGCGC
>JBIOWL010000324.1:0-2028 GCA_044868645.1 Aestuariivirga sp. | reverse complement strand
GATGACATTTTACGGCCGCGCCGCTCCATTCCCCTGCGCATCCATTTGCACTTGCATGATGGTGCGGGCGACTGTCGAGACAGATTGCCGCCGGCGATAGGCAGCAGGCGTCTCGCCCACCATGCGCTTGAACAGCCTGCGGAATGAGGCGACATCGCTATAGCCCACTTCGGCGCTGATCCGGTCGATGCCGCGATCTTCAGTTTCGAGTTGCTGCTTGGCTTCCTCGATCCTCACCCGCTGCACATATTCAAGCGGCGCGTGGCCGGTGGCGGCCTGGAACCTGCGGCCGAAACTGCGGCGCGAAAGGCCGGTCTGGCGGATCATCTCCATCACCGGATCAGAGTGGGCGTAATGGTCACTCAGCCATTTCTGGCATTCATGGATCACCCCGTCACCGGAAAGGCTGCGGGCATGGAGCCGCGCATAGGGCGTCTGCCCTTGGTGGTGCCAATCATACATCTGCACCTTGGCAAGCTGCATGGCGGCTTCGGGGTTGCCGTAGCGGCCCACCAGATAAAGCACCATGTCCATCCAGGAAGCAGCGCCGCCACAGGTGATAATGCTGGCGTCAGCGTCCGCCGCAACCAGCACACGCTCACCCAGCACGCGGACATGCGGGTATTCCTTCTTCATCAGTTCGACAAAGGCCCAGTGGGTGGTTGCTTCCATGCCATTGAGCAGGCCCGCTTCCGCCAGGAGGAAAGAGCCCGTGCAGGTGGAATAGACAGGCTTTCCCTCCACATGGGCCTTCCTCACCCATTCAACGATGCCGGCATTTTTCGCGCCGAACCCGCGGCCAGAGTCGATGAGAAGCGTCGGCACGAACACCAGATCGCCGGCAGGCCCATCGGCAAAGCTGCGGTCCGGCACGATCTTCACGCCCGTGCTGGTGTTTACTGGTTCGGCCGTCGTCCCTACGAGTTCCGGCTTGAAGCAGGGCTTCTCGGGCTCGCCCATGATGCGGTTCCACAGCACGCCCGCTGCCCACAGGGCATCATGGAGGCCTACGACCACGGAGGGTTCGGCCTCGGCAGGAACGACAATGGAAACGGTGTGGACCTTGGACATACTTGAATTTCCTCTGGCCAATCTGCCACCGCGGCGCTTCTTTTGCCACCGCCAATCCGGCACTCGTGGCCCATTTGCCTCCAAATGGGTCGATCAGGCACTGCAGAAAAGCGAAGGGTCAATGAGAAGGTTTGCGCACGGGCTGCTTCGGATGCGGCTCAAACTTAAGGAGAAAATCATGAAACGCTATGTGATCGAACGTGAAGTCCCAGGCATCGGCAGCCTCAATGCCCAGCAGATGCGCGATGCGGCGCGGAAGTCCTGCGATGCGCTCGAGGCAATCGGGACGGATGTGCAGTGGATCGAATCCTATGTGGCGGCCGACAAGACATTCTGTGTCTATCTCGCCAAGGACGAGGCCGCCGTGCACAAGCATGCACAAAAGAGCGGCTTTCCGGCCAACATCGTCACCGAGGTCAAATCCATTCTGGACCCGACCATGGCGGCGTGATTGCATTTGGAGATTCACCCCTCCCTCAGGGGAGGGGTGAAAGCCAGAACGTTGGCCTGGAATCGAACTCATCAACCTCGCACGTTCTTCGGCGGCATTGCGCATGACACGCGCTTGCCGGCCGTCGAGATATAATATTGAGATGCTTTGCTCCAACCCCCGAAAGCTGGCGAACAGTTTATTTTCCAGCTTTCAGCGCCGGCGTCGCGCAGAATTATCTTTGGGATGACTGGAGCTGCCTGCTCATCGGCAGGCGCCTTCACGGTCTTCTCAATAGCCGGCTGTTCAGTCGAAGCTATCGCTTTCTTCTTCTTTTCGACCGGAACTGCCTGCTCCTCGGCAGGCGCCTTCACGGTCTTTTCAATAGCCGGCTGTTCAATCGAAGCCGTAGCTTTCTTCTCACTATCGACCGGTGGTACCAGTGCCGGAACCTCCGGGGCTGTTGTTGCCGCCTCAGCGGGCTTCGGCGCTTCAGGCGTTGCGGGGGTTGGAGGAGCGGTGGCAAC
>JBIOWL010000323.1:0-3081 GCA_044868645.1 Aestuariivirga sp. | reverse complement strand
GAACGACAACGCTCTGCCATTGCTGGCGCCTGCGCCTCAGAAGTGGCGAGACACTTGGTTTCACCGACCACGATGAAAACCTTTCCTTCGGCGGCACGCTGTTCGAAGCGGCGGCAGGATTCACGGGAAGCGAAATTGAATCATCGCTGGGCTTTGCCGTGGACAATCTCGAAGCCAAGGGCGCGCTGCAATCGGCCAAGCTCGATGAGGCGCGGCTGAAGGCCGGCGACTTCGATCATGCCGAGGCGGAAGTCTGGCGCGTCAACTGGCAGGATGCCTCGCAGCGCGTGCTCCTGCGCAAGGGACACATCGGCGAAGTAACCACAGGTGCTTCCGCCTTCGAAGCGGAACTGCGCGGCCTCTCGCATCTGCTCGCCCAGAGCAAGGGCCGCATCTATCAATATGGCTGCGATGCGGAACTGGGCGATCAACGCTGCGGCATCAATCTTCTGAACCCTGCCTTCAGCGAGGAAGGCACGGTGCAGAGCGCGAACGGCGCGGAGCTTGTGCTTGCTGGCATCGGCTTTGCCGATGATTGGGCAACGCGTGGAGTCATACGTGTTAACAGCTTGGGCAAGAACCTTGCGGTGAAACGCCATCGCCTGATCGATGGCATAACGCGCGTATCGCTCTGGGCCACGCCGCCATTCGAGGTAGACGCGGGAGATGCCGTGACGCTCTTTGCCGGCTGCGACAAGCAGTTCGGCACCTGCCGCGCCAAGTTCAACAATGCCGCTAACTTCCGTGGTTTCCCGCACATGCCGGGCACCGACTTCGTCATGTCCTTCGCCAGTGAAGGCGATGCGAGGAATAATGGCGGGAAGCGCAATTGATAACAAAGAAGCACTTCGTTCATTTTTCCTCCATGGGCCGGCTTGACCGGCCCACCCAGACTGGGTCGGCGGGTCAAGCCCGCCGATGGAGAGATACAGTAGACATGCCAACAGCAAACGACATCACCGCCGCCGCCCGCGGCTGGGTGGGAACGCCCTATCGCCATCAGGCCAGCCTTAAGGGCGTGGGCTGCGATTGCCTTGGCCTCATCCGTGGCGTTTGGCGCGACATCTATGGCGATGAGCCCGAAGCCGCGCCGCCCTATTCACCCGATTGGGCGGAAGCGAGTGGCGGCGAAACGCTCGCCGAAGCAGCGCGGCGGCACATGAAAGAGATCGCCATTGCCGACGCAGCGCCCGGCGATGTGCTGCTCATCCGCTGGCGCAACCATCTGCCTGCGAAACATGCAGGCCTGCTCGTGAGCGGGGGCCGCATGGTCCACGCGCAGGAAGGCGTGGGCGTCGCTGAAGTTTCACTTTCCAACTGGTGGAGAAGGCGCATCGCCTTCGCCTTCCGCTTTCCGGAACTGGGTTGATCCATGGCTACAGTTGTATTGTCATATGCCGGCGCTGCCCTCGGCACGCTGCTCGGCGGGCCTGTCGGCGGCATCATCGGGAGAGCCGTTGGCGGCATTGCCGGTAACATGCTGGACCAGCAGCTCTTCGGATCGGCAAAGCGCATCGAAGGCCCGCGCCTCACAGACCTCCGCGTCATGGCATCGGAGGAGGGCGCTGGCATCCCCGTGCTCGGGGGGCGCATGCGCGTTGCGGGCCAGGTGATCTGGGCGACCAATCTTGAAGAGGTGAAGACCACCGACACCAGGAAGGCCTCCGCCAAGGGTGGGCCGAAAAGCAAAACGGCGACCTACAGCTATTTCGGAAATTTCGCGGTGGGCCTGTGCGAAGGAGAGATCGATGGCATTGGCCGCGTCTGGGCCGACGGCAAGCTGATCGACATCACGCAATTTACAACGAGGCTCTACACCGGAAGCGAAACGCAACAGCCCGACAGCCTGATCGAGGCGATCGAGGGAGCAGGCGCGGCGCCCGCCTATCGCGGCCTTGCCTATATCGTCTTTGAGAAACTGCCGCTGGAGAATTTCGGCAACCGCCTGCCGCAGCTTTCCTTCGAAGTGCTGAGGAGCGCCAACAGCGCCGCCAATGAAGTGAAGGCCGTCAGCATCATTCCAGGCTCGACCGAGTTCGGTTACGACACCACCATCGTCACGCGCGTCCTCGGCAAGGGCAAAGAGGACAACGAGAACGCTCATCTCTCCAATGAATTGAGCGACTGGACTGTCTCGGCCAATCAGCTTCAGGCGGCGTGCCGCAATCTTGAAGCGGTCTCTCTGGTGGTCGCTTGGTTCGGCGATGATCTGCGCTGTGGAAACTGCACGGTGCGGCCGCGCGTTGACGGCGCAACGAAAGTGACGGCGGGCGCAACATGGTCCGTTGCCGGATTGACGCGCAGCACCGCAACACTTGTGAGCACCGTCGATGGCAGGCCCGCCTATGGCGGCACGCCCTCCGATCTTTCGGTGATCCACGCCATTGCGGATTTGAAGGCACGCGGGCTTGCTGTGATGTTCAATCCCTTCCTGCTGATGGATGTGCCGCCGGGAAATGTCTTGCCGAACCCCTATGGTGGCGCCGGCCAGCCTGCCTATCCCTGGCGCGGAAGGATCACTGCCTCCAGCCCTGACAAGACGGCAGCAGTGGCAACCGAGATCAATGCTTTTCTTGGCGGCCCCACCGACTGGGGCTACCGCCGCATGATCCTGCATTATGCCAATCTCTGCGCGAGCGCGGGCGGCGTCGATGCGTTCCTGATCGGCAGCGAATTGCGCGGGCTCACCACCTTGCGCTCAGACGCCTCGACCTATCCCTTCGTGGCGGCGCTGCAGCAGCTTGCAAGCGAAGTGAAGGCCATCCTACCTTCTGCGAAAGTTTCTTACGCCGCAGACTGGAGCGAATATTTCGGCCATCAACCCGCCGACGGCACGGGCGATCTGTATTTCCATCTCGACCCGCTCTGGGCCTCAAGCGCCGTCGATTTCATCGGCATCGACAATTACATGCCGCTTACCGACTGGCGCGATGGCGATGCTCATCTTGATGCGGCGGTGTCGCCGTCGATCTATGACTTGGATTATCTCAAGGGCCGCATTGCAGCGGGTGAAGGCTTTGACTGGCACTATGCCAGCTATGCCGACCGACAGAACCAGGCGCGCACCGCGATCAGCGATGG
>JBIOWL010000322.1:0-5398 GCA_044868645.1 Aestuariivirga sp. | reverse complement strand
TTCGTACCCGACACCCGCCCGCTTGAAGATCAGCTCAACGCCTTCCTCCGCCGCAAGACTCACTTTGCACTTGTTGTAGATGAATATGGCGAGGTCGAGGGGCTCGTCACCCTGGAAGACATCCTTGAGGAGATCGTGGGCGACATCAAGGATGAGTTTGACGCCGTGAGTAGCGGCATGCGCAAGACGAGGGAGGGTGCCTATCTGATTGACGGCACGGTGCCGATCCGCGATCTCAACCGGACGCTTGATTGGCAATTGCCCGATGACGAAGCGACCACCCTTGCAGGCCTAGTCATCCACGAGGCACGCATGATCCCTGAAGCAGGCCAAGCCTTTTCTTTCCATGGCTTCAAGTTTGAAGTCCTGAAAAAGCGCAAGCAGCAGATCACCCAGATCAAGGTAACGAAGATAGAGCAGCCGAACGAAGAAGAACGGCCCGGCTGAGGAGATCAGGGACGCGGGGCGGAAGCTTCAATGGCAAGCGCATGAACCCGCATCTTGAGTTCCTGCGCCAGAACCTCATTTACCATGCGGTGACACGCAACGCGCGATTTGCCCGCAAAAGCATACGCTACAATTGTGACGCGGAAATGGCTTTCGCCCAGGGGATGGCTGCCGGCATGGCCTGCATGTTGATTGCTTTCGTCAATCACATTAAGTACGGAAGGTTGGAAAGCCGCAATGAGTTTGCGCTCAAGCGTCTTGCCGACAGGGCCCAATTCCATCACCTACTCCGTATCTGGTTGATGAGGGCTCTAACCCTCGCATAGTCAGACGCCATGAAACTCGACTCGAAATATTTTGACAAGATTCGCGTGACACCCCGGGGCTCAAAACCTGAGCCCAAGGTGGAAAAAAAATGCGACTGGGAAGGCTGCGACAAGCCGGCGCGCCACAAGGCGCCCAAGGGCCGCAATGCCGAAGGCCAGTATTGGAACTACTGCACCGCCCATGTGCAGGAGTATAACAAAAAGTACAACTATTTCGCTGGCATGAGCGACGACGCCATTTCCTCGGCACAGAAAGCCGCGCAAACGGGTGATCGCCCCACTTGGAAACTTGGCGAAAATGCCCATTCCAAGGCCGGTGCCAAGCGCGGCACGGCCCGCGATTTCCGCGATCCCCTTGGCTTGTTCGGCAAGGACGCCAAGCCCGCCCAGTCGAAGCTTGGGCGCAATTTGCGTATCAATGAGGTGAAAGCCCTGCAAACTCATGGCCTTGATGAGAATGCCTCACCTGATGACGCAAAAGCCAAGTACAAGCTCTTGGTGAAACGCCTTCATCCTGATGCAAATGGCGGAAGCAGGGCAAATGAAGATACCTTGAAGGCTGTCATTCAAGCCTATGATACATTGCGCGCTTCCGGCTTCTGCTGAGCTTGCCGCGCGCCAATCAAAAGACTAGAAGGTTTTTACACCCAAAACTGATGTGAGTGATATGACATTCAAAGCCAATGGCAGCGGGCCAACGCTTCCTGATGTAAAGATTTCAGTAAGAGATACCTTCGGCTTTGACACGAGGATGGTGATCCACGGCTACAGCGAGCCAAGCGAGCATGTGCCGGATCTCGATCCCGACTATCTCTTCAACAAGGAAACGACGCTAGCCATCCTCGCGGGCTTCGAGCACAACCGCCGTGTTATGGTGACGGGCTATCACGGCACCGGAAAATCCACGCACATCGAACAGGTGGCGGCGCGCCTTAATTGGCCCTGCGTGCGCATCAACCTCGACAGCCACATCAGCCGCATCGATTTGATCGGCAAGGATGCCATCGTGCTGAAGGAAGGAAAGCAGGTCACCGAATTCCGCGAAGGCATTCTGCCATGGGCCTATCAGCACAATGTCGCGCTGGTCTTCGATGAATATGATGCCGGCCGGCCCGACGTGATGTTCGTCATTCAGCGCATCCTCGAATCATCTGGCAAGCTCACGCTGCTCGATCAGAGCCGCGTCATCAGGCCTCACCCTGCGTTTCGTCTCTTCGCGACGGCCAACACCGTAGGCCTCGGCGATACGACGGGCCTTTATCACGGCACACAGCAGATCAACCAGGCGCAGATGGACCGCTGGTCCATCATCACCGCGCTCAACTATCTGCCCCATGCCGATGAATGCGGCATCGTTCTTTCCAAGGCCAAGGGCTATAACACCGAGAGGGGCCGCAAGATCGTCGCCAACATGGTGCGCGTTGCCGATCTCACCCGCAACGCCTTCATCCAGGGCGACCTCTCTACCGTTATGAGCCCACGCACCGTCATGACCTGGGCACAGAATGCCGACATCTTCGCCGGCGATATTGGCTTTGCCTTCCGCGTCACCTTCCTCAACAAATGCGATGAGCTTGAGCGGCCAATCGTCGCCGAGTTCTACCAGCGCTGTTTCGGCGAGGAATTGCCGGAATCGGCCGCGCGGATTGCATTAGCGTGAGAGCACTATGAGTTCGGCCAAGGAAGATCGCGCCGAACGCTTCAAGACCGTGCTCGGCACGGCCATGAAGACGATCGCCCTTGACCCTGAGCTTGCTGTCACCTTCGGCAACGAGCAGCCCTCGCTTACAGGCCATAAGGCAAGGCTGCCGCAGATCGGCACCCATGCCACGCCCAAGGATATCTCGGTCACGCGTGGGCTTTCGGACAGCTTTGCACTGCGTCTCGCCAACCATCGCGACGATGTCCACAACCGCTATCTGCCGCAAGGAAAGAACGCCCGCGCCGTCTATGAGGCGGTGGAGCAGGCCCGCGTTGAAGCCATTGGCGCCAACGCCATGCCGGGCGTGGCGCAAAATCTTTCCGCCATGCTGGATGACCGCTATAGCCGCATGGTCATCAACCGCTCATCCAACCGCCGCGACACGCCGCTGGAGGAAGCCGTTGGACTCATTCTGCGCGAACGTCTCACCGGTGCACCGCCTCCCGCTGCCGCCCAGCCTTATGTCAATCTTTGGCGGTCCTGGGTGGAGGCCAAGGCAGGCGGCAATCTCGACACGCTTGCCAACGCGCTTCACGACCAGCAGCATTTTGCCAAGCTCTCCCGCGACCTGATTGCCGCCCTCGATATGGCCGATGAATTGGGTGACGATCCCGATGCCGGCGAGGAAAACGAGGAGAACGAGAGCGAGGAAGACGCGGGCGAACGCGACGAAACGCCGGAAGGCCAGGAGCAGGAAAGCGAAGCGCAAAGCTCGCAGGAACTGCAGGAGGCTGAGGGCGAAAGCGAAGCGGCTGAAATGGAAGCCCAGTCCATCGACGCCGACGAGCAGCCCGACGACCAGGATATCGATCAGGATGCCGATGGCGAGGAACCCTTTCGCCCGCAGCTTCCCTTCTCCAACACTGTTAGTCACGACAGCTACAAAGTCTATACCAACAGCTTCGATGAAATTGTCGGCGCGACAGACCTCTGTGACGAAGAAGAACTCACGCGCCTTCGTGCCTATCTCGACAAGCAGCTCTCGAACCTGCAGGGCGTTGTGGCACGCCTTGCCAACCGCTTGCAGCGCCGCCTCATGGCCCAGCAGAACCGCTCATGGGATTTCGATCTTGAGGAAGGCATCCTCGACTCCTCCAAACTCATGCGCGTGATAATTGACCCGATGAACCCTCTCTCCTTCAAGATGGAGAAGGACATGAAATTCCGCGACACGGTGGTGACGCTGCTCATTGACAACTCCGGCTCCATGCGCGGCCGTCCCATCACCGTTGCCGCAACCTGCGCCGACATTCTGGCGCGCACGCTTGAGCGCTGCAGCGTGAAAGTGGAAATTCTTGGTTTCACGACGAGGGCTTGGAAGGGCGGACAATCCCGTGAGAAATGGCTGGGCGCCGGCAAGCCCGCCAATCCGGGCCGCCTCAATGATCTTCGTCACATCACTTACAAGGCCGCCGATGAACCCTGGCGGCGAGCCCGAAAGAACCTTGGCCTTATGATGCGTGAGGGCCTGCTCAAGGAAAACATCGATGGTGAGGCGCTGATCTGGGCCCATAACCGGCTCCTTGGCCGCCGCGAGCAGCGCCGCATCCTGATGGTAATCTCCGATGGCGCGCCGGTTGATGATTCAACCCTCTCGGTCAACTCCGGCAATTATCTGGAGCGGCATCTGCGCCAGGTCATTGGTGAAATCGAGACACGTTCGCCCATTGAACTCATCGCCATCGGCATCGGCCATGACGTCACCCGCTATTATCGCCGTGCCGTCACTATCGTGGATGCGGAGGAACTGGGCGGTGCCATGACGGAAAAGCTCGCCGAGCTCTTTAACGAAAAGGCGGATTTCCCAGCGCCGCAGCCTTTGCGCCGCCGCGCCGCCTGAAACCTAGCCATATTTCTTCAGGAATTCCTTGATCTCAAGCTGCTGCATATCGGCAACAGCCGCCGCCAGCCTGTCATGCTCCCAATCCCACCAGGCAAGCGCGATGATCCGCTCACGGATGGATTTTGAGAACCGCCACTTGATCCGCCGCGCCGGAACGCCCGCCACAACGGCATAGGGCTCAACACTCTTAGTCACCACCGCGCCTGCCGCAACCACCGCACCATGGCCTATTGAAATGCCGGGCGTCACAACCGCCCCATGCCCGATCCACACGTCATGGCCAACAATCACGCGCTTGCTTTGGCGTTGCTCTCGGAACCCCTTGTCCAATTTCGCCCCGACAAAATATTCATTCGGCCGGTATGAGATCTTGTGCTGCGTCACGCGCCAGGTCGGATGATTGAGGGCATTGAGCCGCGTATTGGAGGCGATAGCGCAGAATTTTCCGACCGTCGTGTAGATCGCCTCGGCCCCGCGCTCTACATAGGAGTAGTCGCCAAGCTCACATTCCGCCATCACCACGCGTTCGCCCACATCGGTAAAGCGCCCCAGCACGCAATCGCGTAATTGCGCCGTTGCATGAACACGTGGAGTTCCATCGCGCGAAGCTTTGGGCGAATGGCGGCGGGGTTCCTTCATTCCTCAACTCATAACAAAAAAGCCGCCCAAGACTGAGCGGCTTCAATTCAATGTGCAAGAAGATCAGGCGGCCTTTGCCGTCTCCAGCCTCTTGGCAATGGCGCGCTTCAGCTTGAGGGCCTTGGCCGAAAGTTCATCGTTGCTGGCCTTGAGCAAATAGGCATCAAGCCCG
The DNA here is from genome assembly GCA_044868645.1 of Aestuariivirga sp. Taxonomy (GTDB): domain Bacteria; phylum Pseudomonadota; class Alphaproteobacteria; order Rhizobiales; family Aestuariivirgaceae; genus Aestuariivirga. The sequence goes on along the minus strand of JBIOWL010000322.1, from coordinate 269 downwards.
CCGCGGTGTTCGACCGACTTCAGAGCCGCCGCCGAGATGCGGAAGGAATAGGAATTGCCCAGCGCATCCGAAATCAGCGTCACTTCACACAGGTTCGGCATGAAACGGGTCTTGGTCTTGTTGTTGGCGTGGGAGACATTGTGGCCCTTGAGCCAACCCTTGCCGGAGCCTTCGCGCCCGGCTCTTCTCATTTGATGGAGTTTCACGATGTCGCGCCGCTGCGAATTCACCGGCAAGGGTTGGCTCAAGGGCCACAATGTCTCCCACGC
>JBIOWL010000321.1:0-2287 GCA_044868645.1 Aestuariivirga sp. | reverse complement strand
CAGAAGTGGGCTCGTCGGCGATCAGAAGATCGGGCTCTGCGACGAGCATCATGGCAATCATGGCGCGCTGACCCATGCCGCCAGAAAGCTGATGGGGATATTGATTGTAGACCAATTCAGGATCGCGAATTTTCACCGCTTCCAGCATCGCCAGGGAGCGTTGTTCCGCGTCCTTGCGTGTCGAGCCAAGATGCAGGCGACAGGTTTCTGAAATCTGCCGGCCGATCCGCTGCACCGGGTTCAGCGAGTATTTCGGGTCCTGCATGATCATGGACATGCGGCGGCCACGCAGCTCGCGCCATTCCCTTTCGCTGCGATTGAGCAGCGGTTCTCCCGCAAAGCTCAGTTCATCGGCTGTAACAATTCCGGGCCTTGGGATGAGTCCAAGAATGGCACGGCCTGCCGTTGTTTTGCCGGAGCCTGACTCACCGACAATGCCAAGCCGTTCCCGTCCCAAGGTGAAGCTGGCGTTGCGAAGCGCATGGGTCACGCCGCTCCGGCCCGGGTAGGCCACGCTCAGATTGCGCACCGTGAGCAGGGTCTTGCTCATCGCTCGGCCTTTGGATCAAAGACATCGCGCAGGCCGTCGCCCAGCAAATTGAAGCCAAGGCTGACAATAAAAATGGCGATGCCCGGAATGGTGGCCACCCACCACTGATCCAGGATGACATTGCGCCCTGATGAGACCATGGCGCCCCATTCCGGCGTTGGCGGCTGGGCCCCAAGGCCAAGGAAACCGAGACCTGCCGCCGTAAGAATGATGCCCGCCATGTCCAACGTCAGCCGTACGATGACGGACGACAGGCAGAGAGGCACGATATGTTTGAACAGAATGCGCCAGGTTGATGCGCCTTGCAGCACCACCGCCTGGATGAATTCGCTCTTCGCAATGGTGATGGTCTCAGCCCGCGCGATGCGGGCATAAGGCGGCCAAGCCGTGAGTGAGATTGCGATGACGGCGTTCTCGATGCCTGGCCCAAGTGCAGCTGCAAATGCCAGCGCAAGAACAAGGCGCGGAAAGGCGAGGAAAATGTCCGTGATGCGCATCAGCGTGGCATCGACCCAGCCTCCGAGGTAACCGGCGAGCGTGCCGACCGCCAAGCCGATGGGCGCCACGACAACGGAAACCAGCATGACGATGGTGAGCGTCACCTTCGCGCCGTAAAGGGTGCGGGCGTAGATGTCGCGCCCCAATTCATCGGTGCCGAACCAGTGTTCCGCCGATGGCGCCGCGAGGCGGTTGGCCAGGTCCTGGGAAAGCGGCGAAATGCCTCTCGCGAGCAAGGGGGCGAAGATTGCTACCAGGATCAGCAGTGTCACGATGATGAGGCCAGTCAGCGCCGCCGGGTTGGTCACAACAGCCCGCACGGCGCGAAAGAGATTGCCTAGGGCCGCCTGCTTGCGTGAGCGCGGCGCTTCATCTTGCAGCCATTGCACAAGGCTTTGCGTCATCCCGCCGAAATCCGCGGATCGAAAATGCGGTAGAGGAAATCGGAGAACAAGTTGATGCCCACAAAGATAGTGCCGACGAGGATTGTTCCGCCCAGCACCGCGTTCATGTCGCTGTTGAAGAGAGCACGCGTGATGTAAAGGCCAAGACCCGGCCAGGCAAAGACCGTTTCCGTCAGAACAGCACCCTCGAGCAGGGAAGCATAACTCAATCCAATCACGGTGATGAGCGGCACCATGATGTTGGGGAAGGCATGGCCCCATACGGCGCCCCAGAAGGACCGGCCTTTCACCCGCGCCGCGATGACGTATTCCTGCGCCAGCTGGTCTATCATGAAGCTCCGCGTCATCCGCGCAATGTAAGCTAGCGAAAAATAGCCAAGAATTGTCGCCGGCAGGATGAGATGGCTGAAGGCGTTCCGGAAGATGTCCCATTCGCCTTCGATTGCAGCGTCGATGAGAATGACACCTGTTCTTGCCGTGACAATATCATCATAGAAGACATCAAGGCGGCCCGTGCCCGAAACCCAACCGAGCTTGCCATAGAAGAAGAACAGCCCGACGAGCCCCAGCCAGAAGACGGGCACTGAATAACCGAACAATCCGACAATACGGATCACGTGGTCGGGCCAGCGGCCCTTGCGCGCTCCGGCCCAAACGCCGGCAGGCACGCCAACTATCACGCCGATGATGATAGCAATGGTCGCAAGTTCAAACGTTGCAGGAAACACGCGAAGAAGATCACTCAGCACCGGCTGTGATGTGAGAACCGAAATGCCGAACTCGCCGCTCAGCACGCGTTTCAGGTAGAGCGCATATTGCACGATGAGCGGTTTAT
>JBIOWL010000320.1:0-3763 GCA_044868645.1 Aestuariivirga sp. | reverse complement strand
TGGCCCGGGCTTGCTCCTTGCTGGCCCCCGCAGGCACAACTCTAGGGGTAGGCTGGTAAAGATTCGGGGAAGCGCGATGCTTAACAACTGGTCAAAAGCCTGCCGCGAAGCCGTCCTTCCGCGGATCGGAGCCGCCGCTGAGAATCCCAGTCCTGGGATCGATGCGGATGATCTGGCCGCCGCCTAAGGGCTCCACTGCCTCGATGATCTTATGGCCACGTCGCACCAGGTCACGGCGTATGGCTTGGCTTACGCCGTTTTCACATTCCACCTCACTGCCGGAGGGCACAAGGCGCGGCAGATCGAGCGAGGTTTGCGGGTCGAGACCATAGGTGTAGGTGTTGAGCACCATGTTGACATGACCCATGGGCTGGAAGTCGCCGCCCATGACGCCGAAGACCATATCGTTGCGGCCGTCTTTCGTGGCGAGGGCCGGAATGATGGTGTGGAGCGGACGCTTTGACGGCGCAATGACATTGGGATGGCCGGGTTCGCAGGAAAACCCTGAGCCCCGGTTCTGGAAAGTAATGCCGGTCTTCCCGGTGGTGATGCCGACGCCGAAGCTCCAGTAGATGGAATTGATGAAGGAACAGCAGAGGCGGTTCTCATCGACGACCGCGAGATAGATGGTATCGGATGGCGGAAGATTGACGGCGATGTCTTGCGCCCGGTCGGGCGAAATGCTTTGCGCGAGTGTTGCCGAAAATTCTTCAGAGAGCAGTTCCGTAACGGGAACTTCCGCAAAGCCCGGATCGGCAATGTGCTTGTTGCGCAGGGCCCAGGCTCGCTTCAACGCTTCAATCTCCAGATGCTTGCGCTGCGGCGATTCGGGTTCGAGGCGGGCGAGATCGAAGTGGCGGAGGATATTAAGCGCAATCAGAACGGTGAGGCCCTGTCCTGAGGGCGGGATTTCCCAGATGTCGGTGCCGTGGAATTGCGTTGAAATGGGCGTGACCCAATCGGCTCTCGTTGCCGCGAAATCTTCGCGTGCAAGCAGGCTGCCTTTCGCCTGCAGCGTTGCCAGCATGTCGGCTGCAAGCGTTCCATTGTAGAAAGCATCGCGGCCTTCGCCTGCGATCTGGCGAAGTGTTTTTGCCAAAGCGGGATAGTGCATGACTTCGCCGGCAAGAGGGGCGCGGCCGTGAAGAAGATAATGCGTGGCTGCACCGGGATCGCGCGCAAGCACGTCAACCAGTTCGGGCCAGTCGTGGGCGACACGCGGGCTCGTTGGAACACCTTGCTCGGCAAGCGCGATGGCAGGCTGCAACGCATCTGCCAGCGAAATCGAACCATGGGCTTTCAGGAGCGTGTCCCAGGCATCGATGGCGCCCGGCACTGTGACGGCATGAATGGAATGGGGATCAATGGTGCGGAGGCCCGACTGTTTGAGCCATTGAGCCGTTGCCGCCCTGGCGCTGCGGCCTGCGCCATTTAATCCAACACGCTTGCCATCGGGCCAGGCAATGATGGCGAAGCAATCGCCGCCAATGCCGGTCATGTGCGGTTCGGTGATGCAGAGAACGGCAGAGGCCGTCACTGCCGCATCGACGGCATTGCCGCCCTTTTTCATGACATCGAGGGCTGCGAGCGTTGCCGCTGGTGATGAAGTGGCCGCCATGGCCTTTTGGGCGAAGGCAAGGGACCGGGCCGGCCAGTGAGATGTCATGGTGCGGTGCCCACAGCATTTGCTGGAAACTTTGCTGCGCCGCACATCAATTGCCTATTCGTTATGCAAATTTTACATTGATATGACATTGTTTTGCCTCTTATAGGTCAATTTTCGCTTCCGAACGGGCAAATGCCAGTCCTTCTGGCAGTTACAGTACTGGTAAATTTTTGTTAATTTGTTGTTATACTTTGAGTAAATGCTGCTATGCAATATTTGCATTTCTCGATTTATTGCACTGCACATATATTTCGCTCGTCAAAGAAAGAAAAGACCAACCGGAAACCCGTCCGGTCCGAAACTAAATGAAAGGATATACTCATGTTTGAAGCACTCAAGACCCGCATTTCCACGTGGAAGCGCTATAACCGCACTGTTGCGGAACTTCGCGCGCTGTCCAACCGCGAGCTGTCTGATCTTGGCATTCTGCGCGCCGACATCGAGCGCGTGGCCCGCGAAGCGGTTCGCTAAGACGATGACACTCCTCTCCACGCCGGCCCATGCCATGGCGCGGAAGCTGCGGCTCAAACGCTATCGCAGCGTCCGTGCCGAGTTGGAGCAACTCAGCGAAGCTGACCTCCGGGACATTGGCATTAAGCGCTATCAACTGGGCCATGCGGCCCGCATGAAGGCCCTCGCTTAGGGCCATCACATAACAGTTCCTCCCAGGGGCTCGCTAAAGCGAAAGCTGAGGCGGGCCCCGTCCCTTTTCCGGGACAGTTTGTGGGCCCAATTTGTGAGGAGGGGCCATTGCCGCTATGTTGCGGCCCTCCATTCCGGATTGCGATTCCAAGAAATGCTCTATGTCGAACTCCTGGTCCTTGTGTTCCTGACGACCATCAACGGCCTTCTGGCCATGTCGGAACTGGCAGTCGCTTCCTCCCGCATGTCGAAGCTCAAGGCGCTGGCCGAGCAGAATGTCAAAGGCGCCAACAGGGCCATGGCCCTTGCCTCCGATCCGGGCCGGTTTCTCTCCACGGTGCAGATCGGCATCACCCTCGTCGGCATTCTGGCAGGTGCCATATCAGGCGCCACGCTGGGGCTTCGCCTTTCGGGCTGGCTTGAAGGCATCGGCGTTCCCGACCGCCTGGCCGAACCTGTCGGTTTTGGCGTTGTCGTCGGCGCCGTCACCTATTTTTCCCTGATCATCGGCGAGCTCGTTCCCAAGCAGATCGCACTGCGCAATCCGGAACGTATTGCCTGCCTCGTTGCCCCCGCCATGACTTTACTGGCGAGGATCGCTGCGCCCGTTGTGTGGTTTCTCGACAGGTCGGGGCGGCTTGTACTGCGCCTGCTTGGCCAGAGCAGAACCAAGGATGACACCGTGACCGATGCCGAAATCCATTCCCTCATCGCCGAGGCGGAAAGCGCCGGCGTCATCGAGCCGGAAGAGCGCAGCATGATCGCAGGCGTGATGCGGCTCGGCGACCGGCCGGTGAGGACGGTCATGATTCCGCGCGCCGATGTGGAAATGATCAATGTGCAGGACGACTTTGCGGCAATCGGCAAGCAGATCGCCAAGAGCGGCTATTCCCGTTACGTGGTCCATGATGGAAACCCTGAAAACATCATCGGCGTGGTGCAGGCCCGTGACATTGCCTCTGCCCTGTTGCAGGGCCGCAAGCCCCGGTTCAAGCAACTGGTCAAGGCTGCGCCTGTGTTCCCCGATACAGTCGATGCCATCGACGTGGTGGAAAAGCTCAAGGTGTCCAATGTGCATCTGGGCCTCATCTATGACGAGCATGGCCATTTCGAAGGGGTTGTCACGGCAGCCGATATTCTCGAAACCATTGTGGGTGCCTTCAAGGAAGAAAAGCGCCCGGTGGAACCGGAAATCGTCGAGAGGGCCGATGGCTCCTTCCTGATCTCCGGCTGGGCGCCGGTTGATAGCGTCTTGCCGCAGCTCAGCCTGCCCGTGCCAGAAAAGCGTGACTATCAGACCATGGCCGGTTTCGTGCTGGACCACCTGGGGCACCTGCCTGAAACGGGCCAAAGCTTCGACCATCGGGGCTATACATTTGAAGTGGTGGACCTCGATGGCCGCCGCATCGACAAACTGCTGGCCAGCCGCAAGGCTCTGCCCACCCACCGGGCCAA
>JBIOWL010000319.1:0-3933 GCA_044868645.1 Aestuariivirga sp. | reverse complement strand
TCGGGTGCGGCGCTTGACGTTTTCGAGGTGGAACCTGCGACCAATCACAAGCTTTTCGATCTGGAAAATGTGGTGGCAACACCGCATCTCGGCGCTTCAACCATGGAAGCGCAGGAAAACGTGGCGCTACAGGTGGCCGAGCAGATGGCGGACTATCTGGTGACGGGGGCCGTGACCAATGCACTCAACATGCCGTCGATCTCGGCGGACGAGGCGCCGCGCCTCAAACCCTTCGTGGTGCTGGCGGAGAAACTAGGCTCCTTTGCGGGCCAGCTGACGGATGCGTCGATCGACGGCATCGTCATCGAATATGCGGGCGAGGTCGGCGACATGAACACGCGGGCCCTCACATCGGCGGCGCTTGCTGGCGTGCTGTCAGCGCAGCTTGGCCTTGTCAATATGGTGTCGGCACCGGTTGTGGCGCGCGAACGCGGTATCAAGGTTGACGAAGTGAAACAGACGCAGCGCGGCGCCTATGAAACCTATATTCGCCTGACGGTGAAGACGGACAAGTATGAGCGCTCGGTGGCGGGCACGGTGTTCTCCGACGGCAAGCCGCGCATCATCCAGGTGAAGGGCATCGAGCTTGAATCGGATTTCGGCAAGCACATGCTCTACATCACCAACAATGACAAGCCGGGCTTCATCGGCAATATCGGCACGCTGATGGGCAATGCCGGCATCAACATTGCCTGCTTCCATTTCGGCCGCGTAGCGCCGGGCGGCGATGCCATCGGTATTGTCGAGGTTGATGGTGCGGTGCCGGACTCAATTCTTGAGGCCGTCAACAAGCTGCCCAATGTGAAGCAGGTCAAGGTGCTGATGTTTTAGGGTGTCTATCCCCAGTGCACCCCTCTCCTCTGGAGAGGGGGTCCGAAGGGGCGGGTGAGGTCGTGTTTAGAAACCTCATCCGGCGCTCCCACCGGGTCAAGCCCGGTGGTCGCGCCACCTTCTCCAGAGGAGAAGGGTGAATCTCGTCGCGCTTTCGCCGGGATGTTGTTCAGAGACTACTGTTGAGGCTGCGGTGGTGGCGGGGCTGCCATCGCCGTGACATTGACGCCGTTCACCAAGACCTGGCCCATGGGCTGGATATCGATGGCATAGGAAAGAGTGCCATCGGCTTCCGCCTTGCCCATGCCTTTGGCGGCGATGAGAGCGCCCATGGCCTGCTGCGCCTGCGGATCAACCGGCACAGCGGCTTGCACCTTGGCTATCAGGGCATCCATGCCCTTGAACTTCACATTGAACTTGCCCGTAGGAAGGCCGGCCAGGCTGACATTGAGCGCACCGTCATAGGTGAGGGAATAGACAGGCGAGGTGATTTCGCTGGCGCCAATTGTGACTTTGAGAGCGTTGGTAGGGATAAGTGCAGGCAGCAACATCTGCCCGGTGCCTTGCGGCAGGGGTGGGTCCTTGCTGAGGTCTAATTGGGCGAGGGCAGCGCGGACCGGCGTATCGAGGTCGAAACCGGCAAGCGAAAAATCAATGCCGAGCTTGGTTGGCATAAGCTCCTGCGTCCAGGGTGGAACGAGGCCCGGTGGCATGGTGAAACCATCGAAACCGATGCGCTCTTGCAGGAAACCGTCCTTCACCGCGCCGTTCATGTTGACGTCGGCGCTGACCTTGGCCAGCGCGAAGGGGCCCATGGCCGTTGCGATATTGAGGCCATCATAGGTCGCGTTACTGGTGACTGAGTTGAAGACAGGAAGGGCCGCCGTGAGCTTTTCCTTCAACTGGGCCTGATCGCGGATGATGAGATCCTTGGCGGGGTGGGCCACAAACCAGGCGAGAAGATCGAGCAGTGGGCGCATGCGCAGACCCTTGCCGCTGGTGTCGTAGGTGAGGCTGTTGGCGGTTACCGTATAGTTGTTCATGGCGGCATTGCCGCCGCCTTCGGCGAGGCTCATCATGTTGATGCCGTTCATGGTCATCTTGGTGGTGCTGTCGGCACCGCCCGCGCCATCTGTAACGGCGGTGGAGGAAGAGGTGACGGACTGGAAGGTATAGGTGACGCTGACGGGCGCATTGGTCGCCGGGTCGGTGAATTTCTGGGAAAAGGAGAGGCCGCCCATTTTAGCTTCGCTTGAAGTAAAGCCGCCAAGCGCTTCATCGAAGATGCCGGACCAATCCTGTTCGGCGGCGCGAATCGTTAGATCAACCTGGCCCGGCGCGCTGAACTGCAAGCCCCAGGGACCTGAACCTGCAATCTTCCATTGACCATTGCCCATGGGTTCGGCCGTGACCGTCAAGGGGTCGGCATAGGCCTTGAAATCGGCGCTGGCCGCCTTGGCGATATAGGGCGCGGCATCGAACTTGATTGCATAGCCGTTGCCCTGGGGCGTTACCTCGACAACGCCGGGTTCAGTTCCGACATAGGCCTGAAGGGCTGCCTTGATCTGGGCCGCCTCCTCTGGGCTTGCAGCCTCAGCGGCAATGATGCTGGCGGAAAGGAGGAACGCAGAAAGGAGTGCTTTGGTGGTCATGATTTGGCCTTATGTCTTGCCCCGCCGCCTATTGAGCGGGGTTTGGCGCAACCGTCAATGGGTGGCGCGCGCCGTTTACCCCGTTTGATAGGAACGCAATCTTGCCATGAGGGCGCCGCAGATTTGCCGGTGAGATAATATTCATTGCCCCGCCAGATTGCGGCCAAATGTCCGCAGACGGAGGAATCCCATGAACAGCTATCGCCTGGGCTTTTCAGCCCTTCTCTTGTCGTCGACATTCTGTGCGCCCGTTTGGGCCACGGAATTCACCCCACAATCGAAAATCGATGCCGTAACGGTTTATCTGCAGGGCGCCGATGTGGTGCGCAGCACCACGGTGGAATTGCCTCAAGGCGAACACCAAGTGATCCTGAAGGATCTGCCCGCCAATATCGATCCGCAGTCCATCCGCGTGGAAGGATCGGGTGCTGAGGGCAAGAGCTTTGCCATTGCTTCGGTTGACTCGCGCAACCTGTTCATCGGCTCGGCCGATCTCGATCAGCGGCGCAAGGCGCTGGAGAAGCAAATCCAGGGATTGCAGGACGAGCGCATGGCGCTCGATACGGTGATCGGTGATTCCAATCATCAACGCACGTTCCTGATGGGTCTTGCCGACAAGCAGTTGACGCCCCAGACCACGACCGAGACGCTAAAGGGCATTGATGTGACGCAGCTTGCCGGCCTCATCGATCTGGTGGGGCAGCGGCTTGCGGGATTGGCGAAAGACATTCAGCAGGCGCAACTCAAGCAGCGCGAGATTGACGAAAAGGTGAGCGATCTTCACAACCAACTGGCTCAGCTTGCACCGGGCAATGAATACCGTACGGAAGTGGTGGTGAATGTGGAGGCAGATGCGGCGGTCTCGGGCCAGATCAAGGTGAGCTACCGCGTGAACGAGGCATCGTGGTCGCCTTACTATGATGCCAAGCTTGCCATCGGCACGAAGGGCAAGGCTTCGGCGCTTGAACTCATCCGCCGTGCCGAGGTGCTGCAGTCCACCAGCGAAAGCTGGGACAATGTGGCGCTGACGCTTTCGACGGCGCGGCCTTCTGGCTCCACTGCGGCGCCGGACATCCAGGAAGAGGAAATCCGTGCCCTTCTTGAGCGGCAGAGAACGCTGGGTGCGCTCAATGAACCCGCAGCTTCGGCGCCCAAGCCGGCTGAACTTGCCATGGATGCCATGCAGGAGGGAGCCGGCGCCGAGCTTGATGACAAGCGGCGCAAGGACGAGGAATTCAGGGCCATGCAGAAGCAGGCCGTCATCCAGATGGCGGGCTTCCAGGCCAACTATGTGATCGGCACGCGTGTTTCCATCGACAATACGGGGCAATCCAAGAAGGTGCGGATCAGCAGCGCCGGCCACGAGGCGAAGCTCGAGGCCATCACCGTGCCACGGCTTGACCCCAATGCCTATCTGACAGCGAGCTTCGAGATCAAGGGCGATGGCCCT
>JBIOWL010000318.1:0-2030 GCA_044868645.1 Aestuariivirga sp. | reverse complement strand
CCGCACCCGGAGGACCCAGCAGAATTACCGGACCTATGGTGCGCCTTTTCCAATCTGCATCGCTTGTGGCGGCAGCGGAAGTTTTCAGCTCGGCGGGCATGGCTACCAGCGGCGCCCCTTGATGCGTCCGCTGCGCGGCGTAAAGCCGTCGTAGTGACGCATAATCAGCTGCGACTCAATCTGGTTCACCGTGTCCATGGCAACGCCCACCACAATCAGCAGCGAAGTCCCGCCAAAATAAAAGTTCACGCCCAGGCCATTCAGCAGCCAGTTGGGGAAGTGGTTGCTGAACCAATCGCCCACCGGACCCCATAAGTGATGCAACCGGATACCGGCAATCATCCACTCAGGAATCAGCGAAATGATGATGAGATACAGCGCGCCCACCAGGGTGATGCGCGTCAGAATTTCGTTGATGTGGTCAGCGGTGCGCTTGCCTGGCCGTATCCCGGGCACAAAACCGCCGTATTTACGCATGTTGTCGGCGACGTCGCTGGGATTAAACACAATGGAAACATAAAAGTAAGCAAAAAAGATGATGCCTACGCAGTAGAGGAACGTGTACCAGGGCTCTCCCCAAGTCAAGGCATCAAGGATTGGCTTAAAGAAAGGTTTGTCTTTGAGGAACGATCCGCCAATCATACTGGGGAAGGTCAATATCGAGGACGCGAAGATTACCGGCATGACGCCGCCGGCATTAACCCGCAATGGCAAATGGGTTGACTGTCCGCCCATCACCTTGCGTCCCACCACTCGCTTGGCGTACTCCACGCGAATGCGGCGTTCGCTGCGCTCCACGTAGACGATGAATGCCACCACCGCCAGCATTACCAGCAGCAGAATCACAATCGCGATGGGAGTAAACCCGCCTCCCCAGGCGCCACTCTGGGCCTTATCCACCAGGTCGATCACGCCGCGCGGCAGGCCGGCAACGATGCCGGCAAAAATCAACAGCGACATGCCATTGCCCACGCCGCGCTCGGTGATCTGCTCGCCCAGCCACATGATGAACGCCGAACCCGTGGTCAAGGTGAGCATGGTCATCATCACGAATCCCGGTCCGGGATGCAGCACCAGGCCTTCACTCTTTTGCAATACCAGCGCGATGGCCGCCGACTGGAAGCAGGAGAGCACAACCGTGAGGTAACGCGTCCACTGCGTGATCTTCTTGCGCCCCAGCTCGCCTTCCTTCTGCAGCTTCGCCAAAGGCTCATACACCACGGTCAGCAACTGAAGAATGATGGAAGCGGTGATATAGGGCATGATGCCCAGGGCAAAGATAGTGAGCCGCCGCAGGTTGCCGCCAGAAAAGATATCGAGGAGGCCGAGAAAATTGCCGCCGCTCTGCTCAAAAGCCCGCTGCAGTGCGTCGGCGTTAATGCCGGGAGTCGGAATGTGCCCGCCCAGGCGGTAAACCGCCAGCATGGCCAGCATGAACAAGACCCGCTTGCGCAGGTCGGGAATGCGAAAAATGTTGGCTAACTTCTCAAACATCGTCTATGCCTTTTTTTTCTTCGCGGTGGGTTCCGGTTTGGTGGCAGCCTCGGGCGCCTGGTCGGTGATTACTTCCGCCTTGCCGCCTGCCTTGGTGATCTTTTCCTGGGCCGTTTGTGAAAACTTGTGGGCGCGAACCGTAATCGCCGACTTCAATTCACCATCTCCCAGAATCTTGACCAGGTCATTCTTCCGCGCAAAGCCCGCCTTTATCAGCACTTCCGGCGTAATTTCTTTTTCCCGCAGCCCTGCCAGCTTTTCCAGGTTCACTATGCAGTATTCCACGCGGAAAATGTTGGTGAAGCCGCGCTTGGGAAGACGGCGGTGCAATGGCATCTGTCCGCCTTCGAAGCCGCGCATCATGCGTGAACCGGAGCGCGAACGCTGTCCTTTATGGCCGCGGGTCGAGGTCTTGCCCATGCCGCTGCCCATGCCGCGGCCAACGCGCTTGCGCTTTTCGGCCGCTCGGCGCGGCGCTCGTAATGTGGATAAATTCATGATTTTTCCTTATGACGCCACGATCTCCACCAGATGTG
>JBIOWL010000317.1:0-2241 GCA_044868645.1 Aestuariivirga sp. | reverse complement strand
CAAGTGATCGCCGATCCTTGCACCGCCTGCGGCGGCCAGGGCCGCGTCACCAAGGACCGCACACTCTCCGTCAATATTCCGCAAGGCGTCGAGGACGGCACCCGCATCCGCCTTGCCAATGAAGGCGAGGCGGGCTTGCGCGGCGGCCCGCCGGGCGATCTCTATATTTTTCTTTCCGTGCGTCCCCATGAATTCTTCCAGCGCGATGGCGCCGATCTTTTCTGCAAGGTGCCGATCTCCATGCCGACGGCTGTCCTCGGCGGCGACATCGAGGTGCCGACCATCGACGGCAAGAAGGCCCGCGTTTCCATTCCAGAGGGAACCCAGACCGGCAAGCAGTTCCGCCTGAAATCGAAGGGCATGCCGGTGCTGCGCTCCAGCCAGCATGGCGACATGTATATTCAGGTGGCGGTTGAAACGCCTGTCAACCTGACGCGCCGCCAGCGCGAGATACTCCGCGAATTCGAGAAGGATTCGCCCCACAACTCGCCCGAATCGGAAGGCTTCTTCGCCAAGGCAAAGGCCTTCTGGGACGGCTTCGGCGGCTAGCGCGCCCGCGAAACGCCAGTTGCATCTCGTTCAAATTATGAGCAGCTTATCGACGATCAATTGACTGTCGATTGCTGTAGCGCTTGCCTGCGCGGGAAACTCCGCCTTCAACCAAAATTCGCCCCAATCGGAAGGCCTATTCGCCAAGATCAGGGCCATTTGATTTGAATGAGGGGGTAATATTTCTGTGAAAAACGAACCAACGCTTGTGCTGTCCGTATTGTAGTCATGGCTCTTGCAAACATAGCCAGTCTGGCGACGGCAGTTCCGCCCCACATACTCGACCGCGATTTCGTGGCACGCGAAGCGCGCCGCATCTTCGCCCGCTTCGGTGACGAGTTCGAACGCATGGCGTCGGTGTTTACCAACGCCGGCATCAAGAAGCGCCATTCGGTCTGTCCCGTGGAATGGTTTGAAACTGCAAGCGGCTGGAACGACAGGACGGAACGCTATTTGGAAGGCGCAAAGTCGCTGTTCCGGAAGGCAGCATCCGACGCTCTTGCGAAGGCTGATCTGCCGCCCGCCGCCATCGATGTGATTGTCACCGTCTCCTCGACTGGAATTGCAACGCCCTCCATCGAGGCCCATGTCATGCATGAAATGGGCTTCCGCGATGACGTGCTGCGCGTGCCCGTCTTCGGCCTGGGCTGCGCCGGTGGCGTGACGGGATTGGCCCTCGCCTCACAACTGGCAGGCGGAGGAAAGTCCGTTCTCCTGGTGGTGATCGAGCTCTGCACGCTCGCCTTCCGCCCCGACGAAATGTCGAAATCCAATATTGTTGCAACGGCGCTCTTTGGCGACGGCGCGGCTGCGGCCGTCATCAGCGCCGGCCTCGATGGCCCCTCAATCGAATATTCAGGCCAGCACACCTGGCCCGACACCATCAATATCATGGGCTGGCGCGTCGACGATCAGGGCCTCGGCGCCATTTTTTCGCGCAGCATCCCTGATCTCGTCCTGACTGATCTGCGGCCCGTTGCCGACCACTTTCTCGAAACCCGCAGCCTGACAATTGACGATGTGAATCATTTTTCTTTCCATCCGGGCGGCGTGAAGGTGATCCAGGCACTGGAGACGGCTTTCGCCCTCGAACAGGGCCAGCTTGTCCATGAACGCGAAGTTCTCTCGGACTACGGCAACATGTCAGCGGTGACCGTACTCTTTGTCCTCGACAGGGTTCTGGCCCTGAAGAGTGAGGGCCGCAGATTTGTAGGTTCTCTGGGGCCTGGCTTCACCGCGAGCTTCCTCACTTTGCTGCAATGAGCCTTGCCATCATTGTCCTTGTGTTCGTGACGCTGCAGCGCGCCGGCGAACTTGTGCTGGCGCAGGCCAACACAAGCGGCCTCATGAAGCGGGGTGGCATCGAGATCGGCGCCAGTCATTATCCTGTTATGGTCGCACTGCATGCGGGCTGGCTTGCGGCGCTCTGGTTTTTTGGATGGGGTGCAGAGGTCAATCTCTGGCTCTTGGCGGCTTACGTCCTTCTGCAGGTGTTCCGCATCTGGATATTGGCAACGCTGGGCCGCCGCTGGACCACGCGCATCATCATCGTGCCGGGAGAGACGCTTGTTGCCGGCGGGCCTTACCGCTTTCTGCGTCATCCAAATTATCTTTTGGTGCTTCTCGAAGTGCCGCTGCTGCCGTTGGCTCTTGGCCTGCCATGGCTTGCCCTTGCGTTCGGTCTTCTCAATG
>JBIOWL010000316.1:0-2073 GCA_044868645.1 Aestuariivirga sp. | reverse complement strand
CCTTGCCCATTACCGCATGGGCATCGACGGCATATCCATGCCGCTCCTTCTGCTCACCACTTTCCTGATGCCGATCTGCATTCTGGCATCATGGTATGTAACCAAGCGCGTGCGCGAGTATATGATCGCTTTCCTGGTGCTGGAAACGCTGATGATCGGCGTTTTCTGCGCGCTCGATCTTTTCCTCTTCTACGTCTTCTTTGAGGCGGGGCTGATCCCCATGTTCCTCATCATCGGCATCTGGGGAGGGCAGCGCCGCGTCTATGCCTCGTTCAAGTTCTTTCTCTATACGCTTCTGGGCTCGGTGCTGATGCTGCTCGCCATCATCGCCATGTACTGGCATGCGGAGACGACGGATATCGCAACACTCGTTGCCAATCCGACGGCCTTCCCGGCTGACATGCAGAAATGGCTGTGGCTTGCCTTCTTCGCCTCCTTCGCGGTGAAGATGCCCATGTGGCCGGTTCACACCTGGCTGCCTGATGCTCATGTCGAGGCGCCAACCGCTGGCTCCGTGATCCTTGCCGCCATCCTCCTCAAGATGGGCGGTTACGGGTTCCTGCGCTTTTCGCTGCCCATGTTCCCGGATGCGAGCCTCTATTTCCAGACTTTCATCTATGTGCTTTCGGTCGTTGCCATTGTCTACACCTCGCTGGTGGCGCTGATGCAGGAGGACATCAAGAAGCTCATCGCCTATTCCTCCGTGGCGCATATGGGCTTCGTCACCATGGGTATCTTCTCCATGACGCGCCAGGGCATTGATGGGGCCATGTTCCAGATGGTAAGCCACGGGCTTGTGTCCGGCGCGCTGTTCCTCAGCGTCGGCGTCATCTATGACCGCATGCACACGAGAGAGATCGCCGCCTATAGCGGGCTCGTCCACCGCATGCCGATCTACGCCGCTGTCTTCATGCTTTTCACCATGGCCAATGTGGGGCTTCCCGGCACCTCCGGCTTCGTCGGCGAATTCATGACGCTGCTCGGCACCTTCCAGCAGAATAGCTGGGTTGCCTTCTTCGCCACCACGGGCGTCATCCTCTCGGCAGGCTATGCGCTGTGGCTTTATGCCCGCGTGATCTTCGGCAAGCTGGAAAAGCCGGAGCTTGGCTGGATGCCGGACATGACGCGCCGCGAATTTGCGGCCATGGCGCCGCTTGTCGTGCTTACGGTCTTCTTCGGTGTCTATCCCGCCCCCGTTCTCGACACGGTGGGCGCATCGGTTGAAAACCTCATGAAGTCCCTGCAATTTGCCGCGCTGCATCTGCCCGATGCTGCGTCAGCCATCGCCATGAAGTGATCCCCATGTCCCTTTTGCAATCCATCGATGCATTGGCGGCACTGCCCGAGATGAAGCTGGCAGTCCTCGCCATGGTCCTTCTCATGGTGGGTGTGTTCGTGAAGAGAGACACTTTCAGGCTGGTGAGCGTGCTCGCAATCGTCTCCCTCATGGCCGTTGCCATGTTGGTGCTGGCGGCAAGCGTCGGTAAGGTCACCGCCTTCGGCGGAGCCTTCATTGTCGATGACTTTGCACGGCTTCTCAAATTCATCGCCATTGTCGCGGCCATCCTCGCGATCCTGCTTTCGATGAAATTCCTCGAAACCACGCGCATGGCGCGCTTTGAGTATCCGATCCTCATCATGCTCGCCGTGCTCGGCATGATGATGATGATCTCGGCCAATGATCTTGTCTCGCTCTACATGGGCCTCGAACTGCAGTCGCTGGCGCTTTACGTAGTCGCCGCCATCAACCGCGACGATGCCAAGTCGTCGGAAGCGGGCCTCAAATATTTCGTGCTCGGCGCCCTTTCCTCCGGGATGCTGCTCTACGGCGCATCGCTGGTCTATGGTTTCACCGGCACCACCTCCTTCACCGCCATCGCAGCCGCGATCCAGGCTTCGGGCGCGGGGCTCGGCATTGTCTTCGGGTTGGTCTTCATAATGGCGGGGCTCGCCTTCAAAGTCTCGGCCGTGCCATTCCACATGTGGACGCCTGACGTCTATGAAGGCGCGCCGACACCCGTCACTGCCTTCTTCGCTTCCGCGCCCAAGGTTGCAGCCATGGCCCTGTTCATC
>JBIOWL010000315.1:0-9141 GCA_044868645.1 Aestuariivirga sp. | reverse complement strand
CGCCTCGTCAAGCGCCGTTACGTCGATGGCAAAGCCCGAAAGTCCGCCTTCGATCTTCTGCTCATAGATATTGAAGCTCCGCATCGATCCCTTGAGGATCGCCTTTGTGCGCCCGGCAAGGCCTATGGTCTTCTGCGCCTTGCTGTTATCGACGCTCTCCTCGCGGAAGAGTTGGATGCCGCTTCTCAGCGCCTGGTTGAGGTCGCTCGCTTCGATGGCCATCATGTAGGACCGGTTGAGCCAGATCAGCTTTCCCTGCTCGTCCTTGATCCAGGCGGGAAAAGGTGCCGAGTCGAGCATGGCCGAAAGCCGCTTGACCTGCTTGGAGAGCTTGCTCGTGTCATAGGAAAGCTCCGTCATCTGCCGCCGGTCGCCGGCAAGCGGCCGGAGCCTCAATGTGGCGTGCATGCCCGCTGCCCTTCCATCGGCCTCGAGAAGCTCACCCTTCCTTGTCTTGACACCGATATTGAAGGCTCGCCCTTCCGATTTCAGCAGCTCCAGCTTCTCGGTGAGTTCCGCAAGGGAGTCGGGCTCAAGCCAGGTCTCGAAATGAGCGACCTCGCTGAGGGTCTCCGGCACATCGGCAACGCCATGCATGCTGCCCGCCACCCGGTCGGGAAGCAGCGACCTGCTGCGCCAGACCATGAGAATCTGCGCATCGCTCTTGAAAGCTGTTTCGATTTCATTGAGTTCGAATTCAAGCTGCCCCTTGCGCCGCTGCATTTCAGCAAGCGCGGATCTCGTGCGCCTGAGGCTCAAGACCGCAAGCGAAAGGCTCGTCACCAGAAAACCGCCGACCGACAGCGGCACGAGATTCTGTGAGAGGAGCTCCGTGACAAAACCGGCGGCGAGTGGGGCGGAGCCTTGCGGCGCATAAAAGGCCGCCACGGTTTCATGCCAGAACATGCCGTGCGCAAAGCTCATGTCAATGAATTGCCCCGTCCCAATCTTGCTTAAGAACTGCATGACTGGCGCTCAACTGGAGGCCCGCCTCGATGACTCTGCAACATGTCCCGCCAAAGTGCGAAGCGGTTTGGCGACAAGGACATGTTCCAACCCATAGACTGACGCGATCCCTTCCCGGCAACGTGATTTCATGTCACCGGGAAGCGCGTCAGACGCGAATCATCGCGTGCCCCAAGGATAGCAGTGCGGCGATGCAAAAACAGCGCCGGAAGTTACTCACGGCACTGTGCAATTTGCAGAAGAACGAATCAGTAGCGGTAGAGTTCTGTCTTGTAGGGGCCTTCGGGCGTAACGCCGATATAGGCCGCCTGCTCCGGCTTGAGGGTCGTCAATTTCACGCCAAGCTTGCCGAGATGGAGCCGCGCAACTTTCTCGTCGAGCTGTTTTGGCAGCACATAGACTTCCTGTCCATATTTGCCCTTGCCGTGATTGGTGAAGAGCTCGATCTGCGCCAATGTCTGGTTGGTGAAGGAGGCTGACATAACAAAGCTCGGATGCCCCGTGGCATTGCCGAGATTGACCAGCCTGCCTTCCGACAAAAGGATGATGCGGTTGCCCTTGGGGAACTTCACCATGTCGACCTGCGGCTTGATATTGACCCAGGGGAAATTCTTGAGCTCCGCCACCTGGATCTCATTATCGAAGTGGCCGATGTTGCAGACGATCGCCATGTCCTTCATCTGCTTCATGTCATCAAGGGTGATCACATCCTTGTTGCCGGTGGCTGTCACATAAATGTCGGCGGTGGGCAGCACATCCTGCAGCGTCTGCACATC
The DNA here is from genome assembly GCA_044868645.1 of Aestuariivirga sp. Lineage (GTDB taxonomy): Bacteria > Pseudomonadota > Alphaproteobacteria > Rhizobiales > Aestuariivirgaceae > Aestuariivirga. The sequence continues at coordinate 7,399 of JBIOWL010000315.1, read as the reverse complement.
AAAGCCGTCCATCGCAGCCTGCAGCGCGCAGATGGGATCGATCTCGGTGACGATCACGCGCGCGCCCGCGCCGCGCAAGGATTGCGCCGAGCCCTTGCCCACATCGCCATAGCCGCAGACGACAGCGATCTTGCCCGCCATCATCACGTCGGTACCGCGGCGGATGGCATCGACCAGAGATTCGCGGCAGCCATATTTGTTGTCGAACTTGGACTTTGTGACAGAATCATTGACGTTAATGGCCGGGAAGGGAAGCTCGCCCTTCTTCTGCAACTCATAAAGGCGGTGCACGCCTGTCGTCGTTTCTTCAGTGACACCGATGATCGCCTTGCGCTGCTTTTCGAACCAGCCCGGCTGGTTCTTGATGCGGTCCTTGATCTCGGCAAAGAGGCATTCCTCCTCTTCCGACTTGGGGTGCGCAATGAGGGCCGGGTTCTTCTCGGCCTTCTCGCCAAGGAGGATGTAAAGCGTGGCATCCCCGCCATCATCGAGGATCATGTTGGAGGGTTTCTCGTCCGGCCAGTCGAAGATGCGCGCCGTATATTCCCAATAATCCTTGAGGCTCTCGCCCTTGATGGCGAAGATCGGCGTGCCGGTTGCGGCAATGGCGGCGGCGGCATGGTCCTGCGTCGAGAAGATGTTGCAGGAAGCCCAACGCACATCGGCGCCCAGCGCCTTCAGCGTCTCGATCAGCACCGCCGTCTGGATGGTCATGTGCAGCGATCCTGAGATGCGCGCGCCCTTCAAAGGCTGCGCCTTGGCATATTCGGCGCGCGTTGCCATGAGGCCCGGCATCTCGATCTCGGCCATTTCGATTTCCTTGCGCCCCCAATCGGCGAGCTTGATGTCCGCCACCACATAGTCGTGCTTGCTCATGTTCCAATCCTTTGATGATTGGCGGCCTATAGCAGCGCCCCGTTGCAGAGGCAACAACCATATAAAGATATCTTTATATGGTTTCGGGACAGAAGCCGGAACTCAGTCCTGATAGTTGCCGGAATCGAGTTTGGTGATGGTCGGGTTGCGCCCAGTCAGCGGATTGTCCGGAGTCCAGGAAAGCTTCGTTTCAAAGAAACGCGCCCACAGTGCGTCATACATCAGGATGCGCCCCGCAAGGCTCTCGCCAATGTCGAGAAGCTCCTTGATCACTTCCATGGCCTGCATGGAACCCAGGATGCCCGGCAGTGCCCCCATTACGCCCGCCTGTTCGCAGGCCGGGAAAGTGCCGCGCGCCGGCAGCTCGCCCACAAAGCAACGATAGGTGGGATAGGGTGTGCCATCTGCCATTTTCAGATGGGGCTTGAAGGTGGAAATCTGCCCGTCGAACTGTCCGACTGCCGCCGAGACAAGCGTCTTCTTGGCAAAGTAACAGGCATCGCTCACAAGAAAACGCGTCGGGAAATTGTCACAGCCGTCCGCCACGATGTCATATTGGCCGATAAGCGACAGCGCATTCTCCGCCGTGATGCGCATCTTGTGTTGTTCCACCGTCACATGCGGATTGATTTCGCTGATCTGCCGCGCCGCGCTTTCCGTCTTAGCAACACCGATGCGCGGCGTGGTGTGGATCACCTGGCGCTGCAGGTTGGAAAGCGAAACCGCGTCATCATCCACCACACCGATGCGCCCGACACCCGCCGCCGTGAGGTAGAGAAGCGCCGGCGCACCAAGCCCGCCCGCCCCGATCACCAGCACGGAAGAATTCTTGAGCTTGTTCTGGCCAGGCCCGCCCACCTCCGGCAGCACAATGTGCCGGGCATAGCGTTCAATTTCGTCGTCAGAAAGGGGCATCACTTCTGTCCGCTGGAGCCGAAACCGCCGGAGCCGCGCTCCGTCTCCTCAAGCCTATCAATTTCCATGAGCGTGGCAATGGTGACGGGCGCAATCACCATCTGGGCAATGCGGTCGCCCCGTACGATCACAAAATCCTCCGCGCCATGATTGATGATCGGCACCTTGATCTCGCCGCGGTAATCGGCATCGATGGTGCCCGGTGCATTGAGCACCGTGACGCCATGTTTCACGGCAAGTCCCGAACGTGGCCGCACCTGCGCTTCGAAACCTTTGGGCAGAGCAATGGCAACGCCTGTGGGCACAAGCGCCCGTTCACCGGGTTTGAGAGTAAAGGCTTCCGCCGCCCGCAAATCCAATCCCGCCGATCCTGACGTGGCATAGGCGGGCAGTGGCAGATCCTTGCCATTACCAAGGCGCAGGATTTGAACTTTCACGCCAGCTCCGAAAGTTTCTGCATGAGACGCGTTGCCACTTCCGCTTTGGAAAGCTTCGGCCAACTCTCGACACCGGATTTCGAAACAAGATGCACCGTATTGGCATCGCCGCCGAAGACACCCTTCTCTTCGCTCACATCATTGGCGACGATGAGATCACAGCCCTTCCTGGCGAGCTTCTCCTGCGCATGGGCGATCACATTCTCGGTCTCGGCGGCAAAGCCCACGACAAGTTTCGGCCTTCCAATTTTACGTGTCGCAACTGTCTTGAGAATATCGGGGTTCTCGGCAAGTGAAAGCGCTGGCGGCTTGCCGTCGCCCTTTTTCTTGATCTTTTCGCCCGCAACGGCAGCCACGCGCCAGTCGGCAACCGCAGCAGTGAAGACGGCGATATCGGCAGGAAGCGACTGTTCCACCGCCTTCAGCATCTCTTCTGCTGTTTGCACCGGCATCACGCCGGCACCGGGCGGAATGGGCAGCGACACCGGCCCTGAAACCAGCGTCACCTGCGCGCCGAGCTTCACGGCAGCTTCTGCAATGGCATAGCCCTGCTTGCCGGAAGACTGGTTTGAAATGTAGCGCACCGGATCGATGGGCTCGCGCGTTGGCCCTGCGGTGATCAGCACATGTTTGCCCTTCAGCGGCAAATCCCCTGGCGTCAGCAATGTCTCGATCGCTGCAGCGATCTCCAATGGTTCTGCCAATCTTCCCAACCCATATTCGCCGCAAGCCATCTCGCCTTCGCCGGGACCGACAAACGCAACGCCGTCAGATTTCAACTGTTTGATGTTCCGCTGCGTCGCCGCATGGTGCCACATGCGTACATTCATGGCGGGAGCCGCAAGCACTTTCTTGTCGGTGGCGAGCAAAGTCGTGGAGGCAAGGTCATTGGCAAGGCCGGTTGCCATTTTGGCAAGAAGGTCCGCCGTGGCCGGTGCGACAACGACAAGGTCCGCAGCCCGCGACAATTCGATATGGCCCATCTCGGTCTCATCGGTGAGCGAGAACAGATCCTGGTAGACTTTTTCTCCGGTTAGTGCGGCAACTGCCAGGGGCGTGACAAATTGCTCGCCCGCCTTCGTCAGGATCGCCTTGACGCCGATGCCGCGCTTCTTCAGCTCACGGATCAATTCCAGTGATTTGTAGGCGGCAATGCCGCCGCCGATGATGAGAAGGATGGAACGCGTCATCTGATTACCCAAGCACCAATTGTGCGGCAATGACAACCAGCGCCGCAGCCCCTGCATAAAGCGCCAAAGATTGCCAGCGCCTTGCCTTCACTTGGGCCTTGGCCATCGCGGTCGTTGTTGCCATATCAAGCCTCAAGCCCCCGCCCGAAGCCATGTCGGCCAACATGCGCGTGGCCTTTTGCGCTTCTCCCAGCATTTCCGGTAATTGCAGAGCGGCTCTGCCCAGCGAGGCTGCGGCGTTGGCCGCCCCTTCCAGCTTGCCGATGGGTCCAAGTTCCCGCTCGATCCAGCCTTTGACCACCGGTTCCGCCGTCGTCCACATGTTGAGATGAGGATTGAGTGTGCGCGCCACGCCTTCCACCACCACCATGGTCTTCTGCAAGAGCAGCAATTGCGGCTGTGTCTGCATATCGAATTGCTCTGTCACCTCGAACAGCTGTGTGAGGAGCCGCGCCATGGAAATTTGGTCTGCCGGCAAATCCATGATGGGTTCGCCAATGGCGCGCAACGCCTGGGCAAAACTCTGTACATCTTGCGTATCCGGCACATAGCCCGCATCAAAATGCACTTCTGCGATGCGCAGATAATTGCGCGTGATGAAGCCATAGAGGATTTCCGCAAGGAACAGTCGGTCCTTTACCGAAAGCCGCCCCATGATGCCGAAATCGATAGCGACAAGATTGCCGGCCTCATCCACCATGAGATTGCCCTGGTGCATGTCGGCATGAAAGAAACCGTCGCGAATGGCATGGCGCAGAAACGATTGGATGATGTTTTCCGCCAGCTTCGGCAGATCGAGCCCACGTGCCTTGAGTGCCGCTACATCTGCCAGCGATGTACCGTCGATCCATTCGGTGGTTAAGACGCGCCGCGAAGTCAGCGCCCAGTTGACGGTGGGAATGCGGAAACCCGGATCATCCTTGCTGTTCTTGGACATCTCCGAAATGGCCGAAGCTTCCATGCGGAGATCAAGCTCCAGCTTCATGGATTGCGCCAATACATCGACGGCGGCGACAGGGCGAAGCCTCCGGCCCTCCGCCGAAAGCCGTTCCATCTGCCGTGCCGCAAAGGCAAAACTGTCAATATCGGCGGCAAAGCGTTTCTCGACACGGGGGCGAAGAATCTTTACCGCCACCCATTCGCCCTCCCGCGTCTTTGCCTTGTGCACCTGCGCCACAGAGGCGGCAGCGACTGGTTCTCCAAATTCGGTGAAAAATTCTTCGACAGGTTTTCCAAGTTCACTCGCGATGGTTGCCTTGGCCTCCGCCATGGAAAAAGGCGGCAGGCGGTCCTGCAATACCTTCAACTCGAAGGCCCGCTTGGCGCCGATGATGTCGGGCCGTGTCGAGAGGAATTGTCCAAGCTTGATATAGGAAGGTCCCAATGCCGAAAGCGCCTGTGAGATCCGGTTGGCCTGATCGCCCTCTTCCTTCTGTCCGATCTGGCAGAGCTTCAGCAGAAAGCGCGCCGGTGCAGGCAATTGTGCCAACTGTTCCGGCGGCAACAATGCGCCATGCCGCGCCAGCGTCGCGCCCGCCCGCGACAACCGCCAGACATTGGTGAGCGCCAGTGCCATCAGATGCGCCAGCCTGAATGAATGGCGACAATGCCGCCGGTGAGATTGCGCCAGGTGACGCGCGCAAAACCCGCATCCTCAATCATCGCCGCGAACTGGTCCTGCTTTGGAAAGGTGCGGATCGACTCGACAAGATAGCGATAGGGCTGGCCATCGCCCGTCACCACCTTTCCCACCGCAGGGATCACCGTGAAGGAATAGGCGTCATAGAGCTTTTGGGCGAAGTCGAGGTCCATGTGCGAAAACTCGAGGCACATGAAACGCCCACCTGGTTTGAGCACCCGATAGGCCTCGCGCAGCGCCGTGGGGATATCGGGCACATTCCGGATGCCGAAGGCGATTGTATAGGCATCGAAACTCTGGTCTGGAAAGGCGAGTGCCTCTGCGTTGCCGACGGTGAAAGTGACCTTGCCCGAAAATTCTTCTGCGTCGGCGCGGCGCTTTCCTTCCGCCACCATGTCTGGCGAAATATCGGCGATGGTCACGCGCGTTCCCGCGCCGCCCGCCTTGGCAATCCGGAAGGCGATGTCCCCGGTCCCGCCCGCCACATCGAGCACATGGAAGGGGTGGATGTTGCGCGGCGGGTTAAGCTGGGAAACGAAATCATCCTTCCACAGCCGGTGCAAGCCGCCGGACATGAGGTCGTTCATCTCGTCATATTTGGCCGCTGATTTGGCGAAGACGTCATTGACCAGGCCCTGCTTTTCGCCGGGTTTCACGTCGCGGAAGCCGAAGCGGGTTTCCATGTTTTGGGCAGGATCGGTCATCGTTTTATCCCCGCCCCTACATAGGCTAGAAGGCTGAACAATTCCATGCGAGGTCCTTGTCTGGGGCCTTCCGCCACAATTGGGGTTAATGAATGCCGGAGCTTCCGGAAGTAGAAACAGTAAGGCGCGGCCTGGAACCGGCCCTGCTTGGGCGGCGCATCGCGCAGGTTGAGCTCCGCCGCAAGGATTTGCGCTTTCCCTTCCCCAAGGATTTCCAGGAACGGTTGGAGGGCGCCCGCGTCGAAAACCTCTCCCGCCGCGCCAAATATATTCTGGCGGAAACCGACCGCCGTGACCGCCTGATCCTGCACCTGGGGATGACCGGGCGCTTCACCATCCTGAAACCCAGCGGCGAAATTTCAGTGCCCGGCGAATTCTATGACGAAACCGCAGCCGCGGGCACAGCCAATGGCCCCCACGACCATGTGGTCTTTCACCTCGAGGAAGGCACCCGCATCGTCTACTCCGACCATCGCCGCTTTGGCCTCATGGATTTGGAAAGGCCCGGCGAAAACCACGCATTGCTGCAGGGCTTGGGTGTGGAGCCGCTGGGCAATGAACTGAATGCAACCTATCTGGCGGAAGAATTTCGCGGCAAGGTGGCGCCCTTGAAGGCCGCACTTCTCGATCAGCGCATCATTGCAGGCCTTGGCAACATCTATGTCTGCGAAGCGCTGTACCGGGCAGAGCTGTCACCGAAGCGCAAGGCCGGAACGCTGGTGAAGAAATCGGCTCACGATCCCCGTCTTGATGAACTGGTCCGCCACATCCGCGAAATTCTGGAGGAAGCGATCCGCGCAGGGGGCTCCACCCTGCAGGACTACCGCAATGCTGCGGGAGAGCAGGGCTCCTTCCAGCAGCGCTTTCTCGTCTATGACCGCGAAGGCGAGATTTGTGCGCGCGGCCACAGGATCAGGCGCATCGTCCAATCGGGGCGCTCGACATTCTTTTGTCCGTCATGCCAAAAGTGATTCATGGCTTTTGAAACAATCCTTGTTGAAACCAAAGATGCCGCCGGCATCATCACGCTGAACCGGCCCAAGGCGTTGAATGCGCTCAATGCCCAACTCATCCGCGAAACGAATGCGGCGCTCTCTGCCTTCGATGCCGACAAGGCGATTGGCGCAATGATCCTCACCGGCAGCGACAAGGCTTTTGCCGCCGGCGCCGACATCCGCGAGATGAAGGACATGACCTTCAAGCAGGTGACGGAAGAAAATTTCCTCGAAGACTGGGATCATATCAACTCTATCCGGAAGCCCATCATCGCAGCGGTGGCAGGCTATTGCCTCGGCGGCGGTTTTGAATTTGCGCTGGCGGCCGACATCCTCATTGCCGCCGATACCGCGCGCTTTGCACTTCCGGAAGTCACCATCGGCGTCATTCCAGGTGGCGGCGGCACGCAACGTCTCGCCCATGCCATCGGCAAATCAAAAGCCATGGAAATAATTCTCTCTGGCCGCATGATCGATGCAAGTGAAGCAGAACGGCTTGGTCTTGCCGCCCGCGTGGTGCCTGCGGAAAAACTGATGGAGGAAGCGCTCTCACTGGCGGAAAAAATCGCAACCCTTTCGCAACCCGTCATCGCTTCAGCCAAACGCGCCGTGCGCGCTGCCTTTGAAATGCCGCTCTCTGAAG
>JBIOWL010000314.1:0-5251 GCA_044868645.1 Aestuariivirga sp. | reverse complement strand
AAAGTGCGCAGCACAATTGCCGGCGGCCGCAGTGTTTATACAGCTTGAAGAGGGGATAAATTCCTGCCACAAATTCAATGTCTTAGGAAAAAAGACGAAAAAGAGGAAAATAGCGCTTGACACCGCGCGGTGAAAATGCTACTTCTCGCTACATTCCAGAAGTGGGTCAAAACCCCTCAGCTTCCCTCCCAACAATAGTCTTGAGAAGATCACGAAGACGACGTTGGGGAAGGAGCAACTTAGGTTGACCCGGCCCACATTCACTCCTATCTCAACCTTGCCAGTCGGCCGGACGACCGCTGCCGCAAGCTTCGAAAGGAGGCGGTGGAGGAAAGTCCGGGCTCCGCGGGAAAACGGTGCCGGATAACGTCCGGCGGGGGTGACCCCAGGGAAAGTGCCACAGAGAACAGACCGCCGGGTTTAGCCCGGCAAGGGTGAAACGGTGCGGTAAGAGCGCACCGCGCTGACGGTAACGCCAGCGGCAGGGCAAACCCCACCGGGAGCAAGACCGAATAGGGGCCACACGGCCACCGCAAGGTGTCCAGGGCGTTTCCGGCCCGTGGCCCGGGTTGGTTGCACGAAGCGTCCGGCAACGGGCGTTCCAGATGAATGGTCGTCCTGTTCCTCGGAACAGACAGAACCCGGCTTACAGGCCGGCTGGCACCTCTTTCGGGAGCTAGAGCAAATTCCGGCCAAGTTGCAGACTTGGCCGATAAGAACCGAAGGTCCGCGAAGCGAATTTGCTCCAGCATATTGATTTGGCGCGAATTCTCTTCGACCGCGTGATTCCACGCGGTCGGAAAGCGCGCTAATTGGAAACTATTTGTTAACGGAGCGGCGCGCAATGTCGGCTATCCGTTAACTCCTTGTTCACCCATCAAAACTGCCGCATTCCGTCTGCCCGCAATGATGCCGAAGACAGCCGATTCCACATCCGCCGGAGGGCACATTCCCGTGCTCCTGCAAGAGGTTGTGGGCGCGCTTGCACCGAAGTCAGGAGACCTGATGATCGACGGCACCTTTGGGGCGGGCGGCTATAGCCGGGCCTTGTTGCAGGCGGCGGATTGCCGCGTTCTGGCCATCGACCGTGATCCTACCGCCATCGCCACAGGCGCGGCACTCGCCGCGCAGTTCGGCGACAGGCTGACGCTGCGCCAGGGCAATTTTTCGTTGCTCGACGATGTCGCCCGCGGGGAGGGTCTAGAGCTGGCAGATGGTGTTGTGCTCGACATCGGCGTTTCGTCCATGCAGATCGATGCAGCCGAACGTGGCTTTTCATTCTTGAAGGATGGACCCTTGGACATGCGCATGTCGGGGGCAGGCGAAAGCGCTGCTGATGTAGTCAATCGCATGGATGCGGAAGAACTGGCCAACATCATCTACAAGTATGGAGAAGAACCGCGTTCTCGTGCCATTGCCCGGGCCATCGTGAAAGCGAGAACCGAGGCCCCCATCCGCACCACACTGCAACTTGTCTCTGCCGTGGAGCGGGCAACCGGGAAATATCACGGGGGCATGAAAATCCATCCCGCCACCCGTACGTTCCAAGCGCTCCGCATCTATGTGAACAGGGAACTGGATGAACTTGAGGAGGGGTTGGAAGCCGCCGAACGCATATTGCGCGCAGGCGGGCGGCTTGCAGTTGTCACATTTCATTCGCTCGAAGACAGGATCGTGAAGCGGTTTCTCGCAGAGCGGAGCGGCCATCTGCCGGGCTCTTCACGCCACATGCCGGATGTGGATGCAAAGCCGGCGCCCACTTTCGAACTGTTGTTCAAGGGTGCTGTTGGGCCAAGCGAAAGGGAAATTGCCGCAAATCCCCGCGCAAGATCAGCCAAGTTGCGTGCCGCGCGCCGGACCGCCGCTGCTCCGGCCGCTTCTTCCACCAGAAGGAGCGCGTGATGCTGAAACTGGCGAATGGCGTGCTTGTCATCATGGCGCTCATATCGGGTGCGTTGCTCTATGCATTGGAACACAAGACACGCGGCCTCGAGCGCGAGATTGCGGTTACCAAGCGGGCCATTGCAGACACTGACGAGGACATCAAGCTGCTTGGCGCCGAATGGAGCAGCCTGACGCGGCCGGAGCGCATCCAGAAGCTTGCAACACAGAACCTTCAACTCGCACCCGCGCAAGCGGACCAATATGTTTCCATGAACGAACTACCAGCGCGGATGGAAGACATCCGTACCCGGGTCAAGCCCGACAAGGAGCAAGATGTCATCGGTGACCTCTTGCAGAAGATGCAATGACCATCGCTACTTCCCATAGTGAATCCGCCGCAACGGGACCTGTGCTTACGGGTCAGAACCGTATCCGCCTTCTGGGACTGATCTTCGCCTGTGTCTTTTTTGCCATCGCCTCGAAACTGGCGTTTACTTTGGCAATAGCGCCGGTCAGCGAGCCGCCAGGCGAAGTCGTGGCCGCAGCGGGACGCATTCCCCGGCCTGACATCGTTGACAGAAACGGAAATGTCCTCGCAACCGACGTTGCTGTTGCTTCGCTCTATGCCGATCCCCGCAAGATCCTCGACATCGACGAAGCTGTGGAACTGATCACCGCCGCACTCCCTGATATTGATGCGAAAACTCTGGACAGCAGGCTGCGCCAGCCGGGCCGCGCCTTTATCTGGTTGAAGCGCCAGGTGAGCCCCGAAGAACGCGATGCTGTTTTCAACCTGGGCATTCCGGGCGTTGCCTATGTGAATGAACGCAGACGCGTCTATCCGCAAGGAAGGCTTGCAGCGCAAACGCTTGGCTATGTCGACGTTGACAACAAGGGCATAGCCGGCATCGAGCGCTATCTCGATGATGCGGGCGCCATCTACACGGCCTCGCTTCTGGAGCCTGGCAAGAACAAGGCAGCGCCGGCGGAGCTTGCCCTTGATATCCGCGTGCAGCATGCCCTCACCGACGAATTGCAACTGGCCATGACCAAGTTCAGGGCCATCGCCGCAGGCGGCATCGTGATGAATGTCGAAACGGGTGAGATCGTAGCGCTCACTTCATTGCCCGACTACAACCCCAATGCCGAAGAAAAGAAGATCGGCAAGGACCAGCAGAACCGCATGCTGAGCGGTGTCTATGAACTGGGTTCTGTCATCAAGGCCGTCACCTTCTCCATGGCATTCGACTATGGCGTCGTGACGATGGAATCGAAATTCGATGCCCGCACTCCCTTGGTGATCGGCAGCGCGCGGATCAATGACTTCCACGCCGAGCGCCGCGTGCTCACGTTGCCGGAAGTGTTCACCTATTCGTCAAACATCGGCACAGCAAAAATGGCGCTGGAAGTGGGCGTTGAACAGCACAAGGCTTTTCTTGAGCGGGTTGGCCTTCTCGACAAGCTCACGACCGAAGTGCCCGAAACCGCCCGCCCGCTTCTACCTAAACGTTGGGGCAGGCTTGTTTCCGCAACCGCCGCTTTTGGCCATGGTTTTGCCGTACAACCGCTTCAAGGCCTTAACGTTGTGGCGGGCCTGCTCAATGGCGGGAAGATGCTGCAGCCCACCTTCTTGAAACGGAGCAAGGAAGAAGCAGACGTGCTGGCCAGACAGATTGTCAGGGAAGAAACCTCCGCGCACATGCGAGAACTGTTCCGGCTGAACGCCACCGATGGCTCCGCAGCCAAGGCCGATGTTATCGGTTACCGGGTGGGCGGTAAGACGGGTACCGCCGAAAAGGTTGTGGGCGGCCGCTACTCCGCACAGAAAAGGCTTGCAACCTTTATCGGCGCCTTTCCGATGGAGAAGCCGAAATATGCTTTGATCGTCATGCTGGATGAACCACAGGCCACGCCGGAGACTTTTGGCTTCGCAACTTCCGGCTGGAATGCCGTGCCGACCGCCGGAAAGGTCATCGCGCGTATCGCGCCGATCCTCGGCATTGATCCGGTTTTCACCGATGCAGACCGCGAAAAGCTTGCCAAGCAGGCGAAAGAGAAGAAGCAGGGCTAGCCCATGTCGCTGTCTCTTGCGCGCATTATCGGCAATGACGGGATTGTGCCCGAGGGTGCCGCATCGCTGAAAGTGGCGGGTATCACCTCGGACAGCCGTGAAGTGAAACCGGGAGATCTTTTTGTAGCAATTCCCGGCGGCACCACGGATGGCGCGACCTACATCTCCGATGCGCGTTCCAGGGGCGCCATTGCTGTTGCGGGGCTTCCCGGACTGATCAAGGGCCAGGGCCCATTTGTGGAAACGCACAATCCGCGGCTTCTGCTCGCAGCCGCTGCTGCGCGCTTCTACGCGCGCCAGCCGCACACCATTGCGGCGGTCACTGGCACAAACGGCAAGACATCTGTTTCCGTCTTTGTGCGCCAGATTTGGGAAGCCATGGGATTCCGCGCAGCCAGCATCGGCACCATTGGAGTCATCAGCCCTTTGGGCATCGAGAATGCGACGCATACAACGCCCGATCCCGCGCATCTCCATGAAACGCTGGCGCGGCTTGCCGACAATCATGTGGAGCATCTCGCCATCGAGGCCTCCAGCCACGGCCTTGCGCAATATCGCCTGCATGGTTTGCGCCTGACCGCTGCCGGCTTCACCAACCTGACCCAGGATCACCTCGACTATCACCAGGGCATGGAGGACTATTTCCTTGCCAAGATGAAGTTGTTTGATGAGTTGTTGCCGAAGGGCGGTACCGCCGTCATCAACATGGATGGAAGTTACGGTGAGAGCGTAAAGGACCGCTGCACGGCCAACGGCCAACATGTATTTACCATCGGCCGCAATGGCAACAACATGAAGCTGTTGTCATCGCAGGGCGAGGGGCTTGGCCAGGTCATTTCTGTCGAGACAGCAAGCGGCATCCACAAAATCAGCTTGCCGTTGGCCGGTGATTTTCAAGTTTCAAACGCACTTGTTGCGGCGGGTTTGGTGATTGCCTGCGGCGGCGAGGAAAGCCTCGCACTTCATGCCCTTGAATCCCTGAAGGGAGCGCCTGGCCGTCTCGATCTTGTAGGGCAGTCCCAAGTGGGGGCCCCAGTGTTTGTGGATTATGCCCATACGCCAGACGCACTGGAAAACGTGCTGCGCACCTTGCGGCCGCTGACGAAAAACAAACTCTCGGTGGTCTTCGGCTGTGGTGGTGACCGTGATGCGGGCAAGCGCCCCATGATGGGAAACGTTGCGGTGGAACTGGCGGATAGGGTCTATGTCACGGATGATAATCCGCGCACTGAAGACGCTGCCAAAATTCGCGCACAGATCATGATGGCTGCGAAGGGTGCCACGGAAATCGGCAAT
>JBIOWL010000313.1:0-2695 GCA_044868645.1 Aestuariivirga sp. | reverse complement strand
ATAGACGCCAGCGGAGAGATCGCCTGCTTCGCGCGTGATGGTGCCGAAAGCTGTGCGGAGCAGCGATTGTGCCTGTTCTTCAACAACAGCAACAAGCCGGTTCCACATGACTTGCGTGCGGATGGCGTCGAGGGCTTTCTGGCTCATGTGCCGCGCTCCAGAATGAGGTTGCCGAGATTGTCGCGCTTTGCGGTGAAGCCTGCGCCAACGACGGTCGAAGTTTCATGTTCGGCGATGATGGCGGGGCCTTTGATGCGCTGCGATGGTGCGAGGGCAAATCGCCAATAAACTGGCGCCTGCACCTGTTTGCCGAGCTTGGCATCAAAGAGCTTCATGCTGCGGGATGGTTTTACCGGTTTAGCGTTTGCCTTGCGGCGAGGCTTGGCAAGTGCTGGCAATGGTCCTGATGCGGTCAGCGACCAGGTGATGGCTTCGGCCTGCTGGCCTGGGATAGTGAGGCCGTAGACGGCCTTGTAAGCCTTTTCGAAGGCTGTCTTTAGCGTGGTTGAATCTTTTGATGTGAGAGTGCGGACTGGAATGGAAATGCGGATTTCATGGCCCTGGCCCACATAGCGGCAGTCGGCCACAATGCTGAGCGTAGGTTTGTGCTTGCCAAGTGCGGGCGCAACGACGGCAGTCGCTTCCTTCACCATCTGACTGAGCAGCTTGTTGGCTTTGCCGGCATCGAACTCATCGAGGCTCAAGGCGGCACTACGTGTCACTTCATAGGATATGGGTGCCTGAAGGAAGCCTATGGCAGAGCCTACACCCGCACCTTGTGGAACAATGATGCGGCGGATGCCCGTTTTTTCGGCGAGACGGCAGGCATGAAGAGGTGCGCCACCGCCAAAGGCGATCATAGCCATTGCGCCTATATCCTTGCCACGCTCAATGGCATGGACACGGGCGGCGTTGGCCATGTTTTCTTCGACGATTTCGGCAACGCCCGCGGCGGGCCAGAAATCGGAAAGTCCCAGTAAAGTGCCAATGCTGTTGGCAAGAGCGTGGGCTGAAGCTTCGGTATCGAGGGCAATTTTTCCGCCCGCGAAATGGGTGGGATCAATCTTGCCGAGGCGGATATTGGCATCAGTGACGGTGGGTTCGGTTCCGCCCCGGCCATAGGCTGCAGGTCCCGGTGTCGAGCCTGCGCTGTCCGGACCCACAGTGATGCGCTTCAGCTTGTCGACGCGAGCAATGGAGCCGCCGCCAGCGCCGATTTCCACCATTTCAATGACCGGAATGCGAACGGGAATTCCCGAGCCCTTCATGTCCTTGTAGGCGCGGGCGATCTCGAAGCGGCGGGCGCGTTCGGGTTCGTGTTTTGAAAGAAGGCAGATCTTGGCAGTGGTGCCGCCCATGTCGAAGGAAAGAACCTCCGGCAGTTTCAATTGCCGCGAAAGGCGGCTTGCCAAGATGGCACCGCCTGCCGGACCTGATTCAACAAGACGGATGGGAAAGCGACGGGCCGTCTCTAGCGTGGTGAGGCCGCCTCCCGACATCATCAAATAAAGTGGGCAATCAAGCTTCATGGCGGCGAGGCCATCCTGCAGGCGCTTGAGGTAACCTGCCATCAGGGGCCGTACATAGGCATTGGCAACAACGGTGGAAAAGCGCTCGAACTCGCGTACCTCCGGGGCCACCTCGCTGGAAAGGCAGATGGTTACATGTTTAGGCAGGTGCCTGCGCAATTCTTCTGCGACTTTCTGTTCATGAGCGGGATGGGCATAGGCATGGAGAAAGCCGATCGCGACTGCTCCCACATTCTCATCAATGATCTTCTGGGCGATGGACTGAAGGGAAGAAGTATCAAGCGGGGTCAAGACATCACCGTTGACTGCTAGCCTTTCCTTGACAGTCAGCCGCAGATGGCGCGGCACGAGGGGCGCGGCGCGGTTGATGTTCAGGTCATAATGGTCGAAGCGCTTTTCGTAGCCCTGTTCGATCACGTCACGGAACCCTTCCGTGGTGATGAAAGCGGTGACAGCGCCCTTGCGCTCGATCAGGGCGTTGGTGGCAAGGGTGGTGCCATGGATGAAAACGGTGACATCTTCCGGCTTTTTGTCGGCTTCCTCAAGAAGGGCCCGTGAACCTTCCAGCACGGCGATTTCCGGGGCATGGGTGGTGGTGAGAAGCTTGCTGCTCCAGCGCATCTCTCCCTGTTCAAGGACAATGTCGGTGAAGGTGCCGCCTATGTCGGCGGCGAGTTTGAGGGGATGGGCCATGTGGGTTGTCCCATGCCGCAAGGCTGAAGGTTTGACAAGCAGCAAGGCTTGCGCTTCAAACATGACGAATGTCGAAGATCACAATCCAGGATGTGGCGCAGCGGGCCGGCGTCAGCGTTGCAACCATTGACAGGGTCCTCAATCGCAGGCCCGGTGTCCGGACCCAGACGGTCGAAAAGGTCGAGACGGCGATCCGCGAACTCAATTACCAGCCGGACCGGATTGCGGCGCGGCTGGCAAGGGGGCGGGAATACCGCCTGTGGTTTGTGCTGCCGACGACGGCGGGCGAATTCTTCCAGCGCATCAATGATGAAGTGGAAGATTCAGCGCGGCGCATGGCGTCGGAGCGTGTCGCCATCATGGTGAAGCATGTCGATGTGTTCGATGGCGAGGCATTGGCGCGGACACTGGATGGATTTGGCGAGGATGTGGATGGCGTCGCCGTAGTGGCGCTTGACCATCCGGCGGTGCGC
>JBIOWL010000312.1:0-2479 GCA_044868645.1 Aestuariivirga sp. | reverse complement strand
TTGTTGCGATCCTCGTCTTTCTTGAGACCCGGAAAGGCCATTTTGTTGCCTGGCACAAGTTTCTTCGGATCCTGCAGATACGCATCGAGGCTGGCGGCATCCCACACGACATTGGCGTTCTTCATCGCGGGCGAATAATTATAGTTCGGCAACGTTCCCGCTTTCCTGCCGAAAACGCCGCCAAGGGTCGGGCCCAGAGTGGCTTTCCCTGCCTCGAGGGAATGGCAGGCGCGGCATATCCTGAATACCTGTTCACCCTTTGCGGCATCCCCGGCAGCAGGCGGCTGGTGAGCGGGTGGAGCTTCCGCGGACTGGGTGGGCGCAGTCGCCGGAGAGGACTTGGCAGGCTCCCTCACCGTCTGTACCGGCGAAGTCTGCGGTGAAGCCAGATACAGGCCGCCAATGATCAACGCAGCACCGATTACAACAATGTACCAATCACGAATCATGGCGAAGATAGCGCGATTCATTGTTTTGCCGTCTCTGAACGGATTGTCGCCGGAACAACAGAGGATCGCCAAACCGCGCTTGATCTAGCGCAAGGCCCGTCCTGGTGGCAATGGCGCAGCGATCCGAAGATGGCGATGGCGCGGATCAGCCGGCCATCATCGCTTTATAGGATCTGACCCAGGGCAGTCTCTCATTCAGACGGGCAAGCGGCCCGGCGACGGACCAGGCTATCAGGGCAATTGCAATTGCTGCATAGCTGTCGACGGCATAGTGCCAGCCGAGATGGACCGAGCCCAAGAAAATCAGGATCGCATAAGCCGTCAACGCCCAGCCGATACCTCGCCCGATCTTGAATCCGGCGAGCGCAATGATAAAGGCGATGGCGTTGTGCATGCTGGGAAAGGCAGAGATTCCCAAAAAGCGCGCCTCCGGCGCGGTGAAAGTATCCCAGAGCAGCCGCTGGGCATCGAGGGCCCAAATCGGAACGATCTCATCGACCTGATGAAGATAGGCCATGAGTGGTGCGAAGGGGTCGGGGGTGAGGCCAATCAAGCCGTAATAGGCCGGGCCGGCGGAGGAAAGATAAACCGCCATGAGACCACCGCCGATCCACCAGGCCAGCATCGTTGCGAGGAAGAAGCGAATCCGCAATTGCGTGTATTCGCGTTGAAAGGCAAACCAGTAGTCCGAGGTGAAGAGCGCCAGGAACCAGAAACAATAGGCAAAGTTGATGATGGCCGTCGGGACGGTATAGCCGACAAAGGGCTGCAGGAGCCTCCAGGGATCGATACCGAAATGAAGCGTGCGGTCGAGCTCTGCAAGGGTCATGTCCCAGGAAAAGGGATTGACCTGAGGGATGGAGGGCTTGAGATCCAGCATCGCCTTGTTGAGCATGACCATGACGGGAATGACGGGCATGGCATTCAAAAAGGGCTTGGGCGAGCGGAACAGCGAGAGGATGTCATCGCGCAGCGCCCGGATCGGACTCTGCGGCCTGATGATGAAGAGATATTGGAACAGCCTTATCAGCAGCATGGTGAAGAGTGCCGCCGGCATGCCGACCTGAAAGGCCGCAAGGCAAACATCCGACCAGGAAGCGCCGCGATGAGGGGTGACGCCGCTCAGCAGGAGTTGATTGCCGGCAAGATAGAGGAGCGGAATGACGAACAGGATCGCATGGGCCTTGAAACTTGCGGTCGCGCATTCGATAAAGCGCGAAAGTCCCCGGAACGTCAGGGCAAGAGTCGTTGCTGCGCCTTGTTGCATTCCCATACTCACTTATGATGGCCGCGCCCGGATGGTAATGAGGTTCAGCCTAACACTCCCTTAAGCCTGGAATTCCCGTATGAACGCCTATGAGCGCACCTATAGCGGCTGGAAGGCCAACCCGGAGGCCTTCTGGGCGAAGGCTGCCCAGGACATCGAGTGGACACGGCCGTGGCGCAGGACCTTCGAGAGGGTGGATGGCCTCGACCGCTGGTTCGTGGGGGCCGAATGTAACAGCTGCGACAATTGCCTCGACCGGCATGTCCGTGAGGGAAGGGGCGGACAGAAGGCGCTGATCTACGACAGCCCCGTCGCCGGAATCAAGACGAGCTACACCTATCGCCAGCTCCTCGATGAGGTCGCGACGCTGGGCGCGGTGCTGGCGGCGCTCGGGGTGGCCAAGGGCGACCGGGTCATCATTTACATGCCGATGGTGCCGGAGGCGGTCATCGGCATGCTGGCCTGCGCCAGGATCGGCGCCATTCATTCGGTGGTCTTCGGCGGATTTGCGCCGCATGAGCTCGCGACGCGCATCGACGATGCCAAGCCGAAAGTGATCCTGTCGGCCTCCTGCGGCATCGAAGCGGCAAGGATCGTCGCCTACAAGCCGTTGCTGGACAAGGCCATCGAGATCGCGGTGCACAAACCGCAAGCCTGTCTCATCCTCAAGCGGCCGCAGGCGGAAGCAGCTTTCCAATCGCGCGATCATGACTGGGACGCGCTTATGCGCGATGCGCGGCGAAACTCAAGGCGCGCGGCGTGC
>JBIOWL010000311.1:0-2837 GCA_044868645.1 Aestuariivirga sp. | reverse complement strand
GGCTGGGCAACCAGAAGTGCAATGAAGGCACCGGCACATCCATAGGCAATCCAGTGGCCCGGCATGTCGGGATGGCGCAATCTTTCGGCGAGGAACCATGAGGCCGTCACGACGAATGCCGGTTTTGCCAGTTCTGAGGGCTGGAGGCTGAAAGGTCCCAAGTCGACCCAACGGTGGGCGCCTTTGATCTCCGGTCCGAACTTCCATGCCGCCAGCATAAGGGCCAGCGATCCCACAAAGGTCAAAAGGCTCATGCGGCGGATCCATGGACGGTCGAGAAAGGACACCACCAAGAGCACCACGACAGAGATTGCGAGATAGAAAAGCTGGTTCTTGACGAAGTGGAAGGGCTCCAGGCCGATGCGTGCCGCCACGGGCGGGCTTGCCGCCATGCTGATGAGGATGCCTGCCGCCATGAGCAGAAGCGTGGCTGACAATACCCCGCGGTCAACCGTAAACCACCACCTTGCGAACACTCCGCTGTTGCTGCGCGAAATAAGCATGGTTAGCTCTCCGAAGATTTCATGGTTGCACCGGGCAGGCGCGATACTGCGTCAACAAAGGCATCGCCCCTCACCTCAAAGTTCTTGTAGTGGTCGAATGAGGCGCAAGCGGGCGACAGAAGCACCACAGCGCGGGGGTCCTTGTCGGCGCCTGCATCGCGGGCGGCGAATGTGACGGCGCGCGGCAGTGTTTCTGCGATCTCGTAAGGCACCTTGCCCTCCAAGACCTGCGCAAATTCCTGGGCGGCAACGCCGATCAGATAGGCCTTGGCGATGCGTGGAAAATAGGGCTGCAATGGTTCAATGCCGCCGACTTTCTGAATGCCACCGGCAATCCAATAAATGCGTTCAAATGAGGCAAGCGCCTTTTCGGCGGCATCCGCGTTTGTCGCCTTTGAATCGTTGATGAAGGCGATGTGACCCACCCGGCCAACTTCCTGCATGCGGTGGGCAAGTCCGGGGAAGTGCTCCATGGCGCTGATGATCGCATCCAGTGCAACGCCATGGGCTGTGGCGGCGCCATAGGCCATGCAGGCATTCTGCCAGTTGTGACGTCCCCTCAGCGCAGGCATGGCGCGCAAGTCGATTTCAGCTGTCACTTTGCCCTCAATTGTATCGCGCAAGATTCCTTCCGGTGCAGAGATGCCATCATCGAGCCGACGCAGAACTGAAACGCGGCGCAGATTGGCGCCACCATGGACCTTTTCGGCAATCGCTGCAGACCACTCATCATCCACGCCAACAAGAGCCGTCTGGCCATCATGCTGTCTGGCGAACATGCGCGCTTTCACGGCGGCGTAATTTTCCATGGTGCCGTGGCGGTCCAGATGGTCCGGCGTGATGTTGGTGAGCACTCCAACATCGGGAGATAATCCCCGCATCAGATCAATCTGGAAGGACGACAGTTCGAGCACATAGTGGCGGCCGCGCTGCGGCGGCCTCAGGTTGAAGACCGCATTGCCGATGTTGCCACCGACGTCCACATCAAGCCCGGCGTGCTTCAGCACATGGCCGATCAGTGCAGTGGTGGTGGACTTACCGTTGGTGCCGGTGATGGCGGTCAGGCGCGCGCCAGTATCCTGGATTGAGCGCGCGAAGACTTCCGTATCGCCGAGGATCTCGACGCCTGCGGCCTTTGCCTTGACGACGGCCCAATGGGGTTCCGGATGAGTCAAGGGAACGCCGGGGCTCAGCACCAACGCGGCAAGCGTGCGGAAATCAACAGTGTGAAGGTTGGTGACCGGCGAGCCTTCCGTCCTCGCCTTTTCAACGGCGGGATCGGAATCATCCCAAGCCAGCACTTCCGCTCCACCCAGCTTCAAAGCCTCAGCGCATGACATGCCGGAGCGGGCCAGCCCGAAGAGCGCAACCCGCTTTCCCTTGAAGCCGACTGCCGGAAACATCGCCTCACCTGAGCTTCAGCGTTGAAAGGCCGATCAGCGCAAGCACAAGTGCGATGATCCAAAAGCGGATGACGATTGTCGGCTCCTTCCAGCCCTTCTGTTCGAAATGATGGTGAAGCGGCGCCATGGCAAAGACGCGCTTGCCGGTGAGTTTGAAGGACGCGACCTGGACGATGACCGAGACGGTTTCCAGAACGAACAATCCGCCGATCACCATCAAGACGATCTCGTGCTTGACCGCCACGGCAATGGCGCCAAGCGCTCCGCCCAGCGACAGTGAGCCGGTATCGCCCATGAAGATCATGGCGGGCGGCGCATTGAACCAGAGGAAGCCCAGCCCTGCGCCCACCAGGGTTCCGCAGATCACGGCCAGTTCGCCCGTGCCTCTGACAAAATGCAGTTGCAGATACTCGGCAAAGACAAAGTTGCCGACAAGATAGGCGATGAGGCCATAGCTTGCGGCGGCGATCATCACCGGCACGATGGCAAGACCATCAAGCCCGTCAGTGATGTTCACGGCATTGCCGGAACCGACGATCACGATGATCCCGACGATGATGAAGAACGGGCCGAAGTAGATCAGCACATCCTTGAAGAACGGGATCGCCAGCGAACTCGCAAGCGACTTGTCGCCTATCCACATGAAACAGGCAACAGCCACGGCTGCAATGGCAAATTCCGCAATCAGCCGTAGACCAGATGAAAAGCCATGCACGGTGGCACGCGTCACCTTGAGATAGTCATCGTAGAATCCGATGGCGCCGAAACCCATGGTGACGAAGAGCACGGCCCAGACATAGAGATTGCTCAGATCGGCCCAAAGCAAAGTCGAAACAAGAACGCCGGAGAGAATCATGAGGCCGCCCATTGTCGGCGTGCCCTGCTTTTCAATGATATGGCGTTGCGGGCCATCGCTGCGGATGGGTTGGCC
>JBIOWL010000310.1:0-5748 GCA_044868645.1 Aestuariivirga sp. | reverse complement strand
CCGAGCGCCAGGTAAAGCATGTCCGGATTGCCCAGCACATCGGTTGTCGGCGCAAAGCCGCGGATCACGCCGCCCCATTGCGGATCGGCAAGCGCGATCTGCACCACGAAACAGGCGAAGATCACGGCAAGCAGCGCCATGATGAAGGCCTCGATCCAGCGGAAGCCCAAGCGCTGCAGGAGGAGAATAAGAAAGACATCGAGCGCGGTGATGACAACACCGAGTTCCAGCGGAATGCCGAAGAGCAAATTGAGGCCGATGGCCGTGCCGACGATTTCGGCAATGTCGGTGGCGATGATGGCCACCTCAGCGAAAAGCCAGAGAGCGAATGCCACGGGCCTTGGAAAGGCGTCGCGGCATGCTTGCGCGAGGTCACGTCCCGAGCCGATGGCAAGGCGCGTACACAGCGATTGCAGCACAATCGCCATGACATTGGAAAGAAGCGCGATGAAGAGCAGGGCATAGCCGAACTGCGCCCCGCCCGCGATGGAGGTCGCCCAATTGCCCGGGTCCATATAGCCCACGGCAACGAGATAGCCGGGGCCGAAGAAGGCGAGGAAATGCCGGAGACGGCTTCCCGAAGGATTGACGCGGATTGAAGCGAAGACATCCAGAAGCGAGGGTTCACCCCTGCCGCGCCGCCACCCACCGAGGACAACATCAGTCATATTTAGCCATTACTCATAAGTTTAGCTATTGCTAAACTTTAAGATAACATGGTTTTGGCGATATGCAAGTAGTGGCGGTTGGTCGAGTTTCTCGATGATCCCTCCCCCGCGAAAGCGCGGGGAGGGTGGCGCGCGTCTTGCGCGCCGGGTGGGGGTGACAAGAGCGACACCCCCTCCGGCCCTGCGGGCCACCTCCCCCGTAAAAGGGGGAGGACAGTCATCCACAATTACCGCCCGATCAGGATTTCCCGGAACACATCATCAATGCCGATGCTGCGCTTGCGCTTCCGGGTGCTGCGCCGCTGCGGATAGTAGCTGGAATAGCGCCTGCGCCGCCGCCTTGGTGCAAGCTGCCGCCTCGCGCCCTGCACAAGTCCTTTCACCAATGCCGCCAATATGATGGAAAGAAGTCCTCCGCCATCAGATGAAGCGGCCTGTGGCGCATAGCCCGTAAGCTTCGGGGCATTGGATGCAGACAGGGTTGCCAGCACCGCCGTGGCGCTGATGCAGGCCAGTGCATAGGCCTGCAGTTTCTCCAAATCTCCGGCGAGTCCGCCAAGCGCAATCTCCGCCCCTTGCGCCGAGCCATAGAGATCATCGAGGATCGCAGCGCCATCGCTGTGCGCATCACGATCGGTCAGCGCGCCGTCCTGTTGCAGCTCCGAGACATCACCTTCCTCGATAAGGTCAAGAAGATGCTCGAGAGCTTCCGGGCTCTTTGCCGCCTTGTCTTTCAGTTGCTGGGCTATGGCAGGCGCCAGTTTTTCAATGGCGGCCTCGGCCTGCACTTCGCTAACGCCAGAGGCCTTCCCAGCATTGGCAAAGAAGCGTCCACCCTCGGCGTTTTCCAGAATGGCAATGATCGACACCTTGACTATCCCCGTTCCAGTTCATCGGTGATTCTAAAGGCCCAGGCCACAGAGGCAATGCCGAAAATCACCGAGCCGATGGCCGTGCCCACCATGATGCCTTCCACATTGCCGAGCCTGCTGCCCGCCATGGCGAAAGGAATGGTGCCGAGCGTGGCCTTGCCCCAGTTGAACCAGGTGGAAAGGGCAGGGCGGCCCAGATTGTTGAAGGCCGCCTGCGCCACGAACTGCGCACCCGTGAAGGCCCATGAGATGGCGATGAAGCTGCAGAAATAGACGATCAGCTCATGGGTGCGGCCGGAGGCGAGAAACGCTTCTGCAATCTGATTGCGAAAAAGAAAGAGGATAAGCGATGTGATGAGCGTGTAGACGATGGCAAAGCCGAGCCCGTCCTTCAGCGCGCGCCGCACGCGGTCGAAATTCCGCGCGCCGAAATTCTGCCCGATGATAGGGCCGACCGCGCCTGACAACGAAAAGATGATGCCGAAGGCAACCGGCACGATGCGCCCGATAATGGCATTGGCCGCAACCGCCGCCTCGCCATATGGCGCAACAACCCAGGTAGTGTAGGCAACGACGAAGGGTGTTGCGAGCTGCGTGAGCATCGCCGGAAAGGCGATGGCCCAGATGGGGCGGAAGTCGCGGATGAAATCGCCAGCGCGAATGGGGCCGAGGAATTTGTGCTTCACCGCAAGGCCGTAAAGCCCGAGGGCCAGCGCCATGGCATTGGCGATGATATGGGCGAAGGCCGCCCCCTTGATGCCGAGCCCCAGCCAGAAAATGAAAATGGGATCGAGAATGATGGTGGCGAAGGCTGATCCCAGCGTCACCCACATGGCGCGGATAGCATCGCCCTTGCCGCGCAAGGCAAAGGCGCAGGTGACCGCGCAGGCAAGCAACACGAAACCCGGCGTCAGGATATAGATATAGGAAAGTGCAAGGCTCAATGCCTCGCCCCGCGCGCCGAGGAATGAAAGGATTTGCTGTGCGAAGAGCACAATGAGCAGCGTGTAGGCAGCCGAGACAAGCACCGTGAATGTGAGTGAACTCGTTGCAAATTCCTTTGCCCGCGCCACATTCCCAGCACCCAGTGAGCGCGCCACCAGCGCCGAGGCCGCAATGCCGCTGCCCAGGCTCAGCGAAAGATTGGCAAATGACAAGACACCGGCAAAGCCGATAGCAGCCACGACATCGGTCTCGCCCAAAAGACTCAAATAGAAGAGATCGGCCAAGTCAGCCGCGAACATGGTCATGAGGCCGATGGCGCCGGTCAGCGTCATGGTGATGACATGCCGAAGGGTTGAGCCCTGCGTGAAGCGGGCAACGGGTTCGGCAGCGGCTGTCACAGTTCAAAACCTTTCATCCGGGCCTCTTCCGCCAAGAGCGTGGGCGAGCGGAAGTGATGGCCAGCGATGCCTGCCATACGGGCCCCTTCCACGTTTGATTTCTTGTCATCGATGAACCAGCATTCGGATGGCTCGTGGCCAAGGGCCTTGAGGAGGCGGCGATAGCTCTCGGGATCCGGTTTCTTCGCTCCAAACTCATAGGAGCAGAAAGTATTCTCGATGAGTGCCGCCGCTTCGGGAAAGAGCGCCCTGAAATGCTTTTTCACCAGGGGGCCGTTATTGGTGTAGAGCGCCAATTCCGCTTGGCGCTTGATGCCCGTTACAATGTTGAGAACCTCATGGTTTGGTTGCATGGCAGCGCGCCGCGCCGCGATCCATTCCTCTTCCGAGATGTTGTAGCCAAGCCGTGCCGAAAAGGCCGCAAGATAATCCTCGCTTTCGGGAAATCCGCCCGCATCCGAGACCGATTCAAATCCTGAATCCCAAATCGCCGCCTGTACATCCCGCGCCGTCACATCGGCAAGCTGGGCAAGAAAACGCAATCGCTTGCCGAGATCATAGCGGCACAGCACATCGTCCATGTCGAAGATGACGAGTTGCGGCAGCGCCATGGGCCTATGCGGCTTTTGTCCCGCCCACAGTCAATCCGTTGATGCGCAGATGGCTGGCCGACGCCGACCGGAACGCCCTGGCCCGCCTTGCCGCAGGTGCCGATGCCCTTGTCGAGAGCAAGGTCATTGGCCACCATCGAGATGCGCTTCAAGGCTTCTGCGCCCGAGCCGATGAGGATTGCGCCTTTGACAGGCCGCGTCAGCTTGCCGTTCTCGATGATATAGGCTTCCGTCACGGTAAAGACGAATTTGCCGGAGGTGATCTCGACCTGTCCGCCGCCGAAGGACTTGGCAAAGAGGCCGCTCTTCATGGAAGCGAGCACTTCTTCCGGCGAGCGCTTGCCATTGAGCATATAGGTATTGGTCATGCGCGGCATCGGCACATGGGCATAGGATTCACGCCGGCCATTGCCCGTGGGCTTTTGACCCATCAGCCGCGCATTGAGCCTGTCCTGCATGTAGCCCACAAGAATGCCATTCTCGATCAGCGTCGTGCAGTTGGAAGGCGTTCCTTCATCGTCAATGGTGATGGAACCGCGCCTGTCGGGGATGGTGCCGTCATCAACGATGGTCACATCTTCCGCGGCAATGCGCTGGCCCATCAATCCGGCAAAGGCGGATGTGCCCTTGCGGTTGAAATCGCCCTCAAGGCCATGGCCGATGGCTTCATGCAAGAGAATGCCGGGCCAGCCTGGCCCCAGCAGCACATCCATTTCACCTGCAGGTGCAGCTTCGGCATCAAGCGCCACCAGCGCCTGGCGCAACGCCTCGTGTGTTGCTTCCTTCCAGCGCTCTTCGGTGAGGATGGCAAGCGGATCGCCACGCCCGCCAAAGCCATCCGTGCCGGTGCCCTGCAAGGTGCCATTGTCGGTGGTGATTGAAACATTGAAGCGGAGCAGCGGCCGCACATCGCGGTAAAGGCTGCCATCGGGCCTGATGATGGAGACATCCTGGAAATCCGTGGCAACGGAAGCCGAAACCTGCCTCACCTTGGCATCGAGGCCGCGGGCATAGGCATCAACCGCTTCAAGCAGCGCCACGCGCTTTGCAAAGCCCAGCGCATCCGCCGGGTTCTTGTCGGAATAGAGCTTGCGGTTGGTGCGCGGCGGCGCATCTGCAACTGTCGCAGTCTTACCCTGGCCAAGGATCGAGCGGCAGGTCTCGCCAGCCCGCTTCAGCGCCGATGCTGAAAGCTCAGTGGCATGGGCATAGGCGACGGTTTCACCGGAAACCGAGCGGAGGCCGAAGCCCTGCGCATCATCAACGCTAGCCGATTTCAGCTTGCCGTCATCGAAGGCGAGGCTTTCCGCCTGCCGCCTTTCGATGAAAAGCTCGCCATCTTCCGCGCCGCTAAGAAGCTCGCCCACCAGGCGCTGCGCTTCATCGCGGCCGAGGTCCGGCGAAAATGAATCAAAAGAGGTATCGCTTGTCACGCCTGCGCTCCATGTATTTGCGGGTGTAGCCGCATTACATCACGCAAACGCGGCATCCAGCACTAAAATTTTGCCAATTCGTCAACCGCCGCGCCAAACCCGTCCAGCGAGACATTCATCGGAATGCCGCTGCCGGCCTTGGCATAGATGTAGAAGGTCGACTTCGAACCCTTCTTGAACTTGCCCAGCGTTTCCTCGCTGAACTCGCCCATGGCCTCACAGATACGTGGGGCGCATTGGGTAAATTGCAAGCGGTTGGGAAGGGCCGCGCCGTCGATCTCAACCGGAATACCGGTGGGCAGGAAAACCCCGATAGGCGCCAAGACGCGCATCATCGTTGCCGTCTTGTCGCCGCTCTTGATCTGGCTGACGATCACGGTGATTGCGAGGGTTTCGATCTTTTCGTTCTTGGTGGTCTGCACCATGCCGCAGGACTTGGTGATAGGCGGCTTGGGCTGGCCCTCGGGCACCAGGATTTCCGAACACTCAACTGACCAGGAGCCGTGGGTTGCCATCTTTTCGGTCTTGATCTTGGGCTGGTTGGCTTTTTGCTGGCCCGCGCGCGGGCCGAAAGCTGCACCCGGAGGCGCCTCGGCGTCGGATTTCCCTTCTGTGCTGTCCTGCGCAAAGGCACCTTTGATCAAAAGGCCCGGCCCCGTAGCCAAAAGTCCGGCAAGAGCAAGGATTGATACGCTACGGCTGATTCTCACGGTATTTCCTATGATAATGACAAATCGGGTTGCATTTAGCCCCCAGTCCCCACACTGGCAAGCAGGCTCGCGAGACTGGCAATTGGCGCGGAATTGGGGCGAAAATCCGCA
>JBIOWL010000309.1:0-3122 GCA_044868645.1 Aestuariivirga sp. | reverse complement strand
TTGCGGGCGGGAGATGTTCAAGGCGCACGCGACAGCCAGAACCGGGCACTAGAGTTTGCGCTCTTCCTCACCCTTCCTGCTGCGGCGGCCCTTATCATCATCGGCAAGCCCATCCTTCATACGGTTTTCGAACACGGCGAGTTCACGCGGGCCGACACTTTCAACGTGGCGCCGGTGCTGGCGGCCTTTGCGCTGGGGCTTCCTGCCTTCACCCTTACCAAGATTTTCCAGCCGGGCTTCTATGCCCGCGAAGATACAAAAACGCCGATGTATTTCGCCATGGCGGCAGTTGCCGTGAATATTGTGGCCAGCATCATTCTCTCACGCTATATGGCCTATCTCGGCATTGCCCTTGCCACCAGCATCGCCTCCTGGGTCAATGCCGCGCTCCTCATCAGCACAGCCGTGCGGCGTGGCCATTACAAGACAGATGCAAGGCTCAAGTCGCGCCTGCCGCGCATGGTCGCTTCGCTTTTCGTAATGACGGCGGTGTTGCTTGGCCTCAATTGGCTGCTCTCAACCAACTATGCGGAGAATGCGGGTTTCATGGCTGCCCTGTGGGGGTTGCTGGTGCTCTGCCTTGTGGGCGCTGCCTCCTATTTCGCCGCGGGCCACATGGCGGGCGCATTGCGTGTTTCCGAGCTTCTGTCGTCCTTCCGCAGATAGGACTTTTCATTTGCCTGTTGCCCCGGCATAAGGCGCCCGCGCCACCTTCCGTCCATGGCCGGTGGTGAAGGCTATTCTCATAGAGGGTCCAAACCATGAGCCAATCTTCTGGGAGCAAATTCAAAGACCGCGTGCTTTCGGGCATGCAGCCCACCGGAAACCTGCATCTCGGCAATTATCTCGGCGCCATGCTGAACTGGGTGAAGATGCAGGATACCCATGAGACGCTCTATTGCGTCGTCGATCTTCATGCCATCACGCAGCCTGTCTCCGTCTGGGGCGGGCCCGACATTTTGCGCAAATCAATCCGCGATGTGACGGCGGCCTATATCGCAGCCGGTATCAATCCAAAGAAATCGATCCTCTTCAACCAGTCGCGCGTGCACGAACATGCGGAGCTCACCTGGGTATTCAACTGCGTGGCGCGGCTGGGCTGGCTCGACCGCATGACGCAGTTCAAGGAGAAGGCGGGCAAGGACAAGGAGCGCGCCTCTGTCGGGCTCTATGATTATCCCGTGCTGATGGCGGCGGATATTCTGGTCTATCACGCCACCCATGTTCCGGTGGGCGAGGACCAGAAGCCGCATCTGGAGCTCTGCCGCGACATTGCCATCAAGTTCAACAATGATTTCGGCATTGAGTTCTTCCCCATCACCGAGCCGGTGATCATGGGGCCTGCGACGCGTGTCATGTCATTGCGCGACGGCACGAAGAAAATGTCGAAGTCTGATCCTTCCGATCTTTCACGCATCAATCTCACGGATTCACCGGACGACATTGCCAAGAAAATCCGCAAGGCCAAGACCGATGCCGATGGCCTTCCCAGCGAGGCCAAGGGGCTTGAAGGCCGTCCTGAGGCGGAGAATCTTGTCGGCATTTATGCGGCACTGGCGGGTGCTTCCGTTGCTGAGGTGTTGAAGCAGTTCGGTGGGGGGCAGTTCTCCGCCTTCAAGACTGCCTTGGGTGACTTGGCAGTGGCCAAGCTTTCGCCCATTACGGTGGAAATGAACCGGCTGCTTGGTGACCAAGCCTATATCGAAGGGGTTTTGGCTGACGGCGCGGCCCGAGCCCAGGCCATTGCGGCGCCCATCATGCGGGATGTGAAGAAGATTGTGGGCTTTCTTTAGCTCTTTAAAACAATTCTAAACTGTCCTATATTCCCGAGCAGAGAGATCAGTGATGTTTATCCAGACCGAAGCCACACCGAACCCTGCAACCCTGAAGTTCCTTCCCGGCAAGCCCGTGCTGCCCGGCGGCACGAGGGATTTTCGCGATTCTGACGAAGCTGAGGATTCGCCCTTAGCGCAAAAGCTCTTTGGAATCAAGCATGTATCTGGTGTTTTTCTGGGCCATGACTTCGTCACGGTGACGCGCTCGGGCGGCGAATGGCAGCAGCTCAAGCCGGCAATCCTCGGCGCGATCATGGACCATTATCTGTCGGGCGCGCCTATCGTTGCCAATACAGCACCGGCGGAAACAGCAGGCGATGCGGAATTCTTTGAGCCGGAGCAGGAAGCAGTGGTCAAAACCATCAAGGACCTGCTCGATTCCCGCGTGCGGCCCGCGGTGGCGCAGGATGGCGGCGACATCACCTTCAAGGGCTTCAAGGATGGCGTGGTCTATCTCAACATGAAGGGCTCCTGCGCGGGATGCCCCTCCTCCACGGCCACGCTGAAGCACGGCATTGAAAACCTGCTCCGCCACTTCGTGCCGGAAGTCTCGGAAGTCCGGCCGGTCTAATTTAAACTCCTGTCATTCCAGCCAAGCGATGCGAAGCATCGCGCGAGTGACGAATTTTATTGCGGCAGTTCGTCGTATTGGGGCAGGTCATCTGCAATGATGTCCCACGGTGCCTTTGATCCAACGTAAATGTGTTCTGCCGGCGCCAGTGCCGGCGGATCAATGAGTGACCCATAGGCGACATGGACATACTCACCATCGCGCACAACTGAATAAAGAAGCGAACCGCATTTTGAACAGCGGGCATCGTGGCCGTCCGGTTCGCCGATGATCAGAAGCGAATTCGCTCCCTTGGTAACCTTGAATTTCCCGCGCTCGATGCCGCCGAATGGCTTGAATGCCGAACCTGTCGCCAAGCGACAGCGGGAACAATGACAATTGGCTGCATAGAGAAACTCATCGGCGACAGTGTAGTGTACGGCGCCACAATAGCAGCGGCCGGCAAGGCGTTTGACGGAAATGGGTGTGTCAATCATGTTCTACTTGTTCCTGAAAACAGGCTTCCGCTTTTCGAGGAAGGCTGCCATTCCTTCCTTCTGATCATCGAGCGCGAAAAGCGCGTGGATGGATTTGCGCTCAAAGGCGAGGCCTTCAGAGAGCGGCATTTCAAAGGCAGCGCGCACGGCGCGTTTGGCTGAAGCGATGACGGGTTGCGAAAGGGTTGCGATTTTTTCCGCCAGTGAGAGCGCTTCCTCCATCAGTTTTTCCGCAGGCAC
>JBIOWL010000308.1:0-3757 GCA_044868645.1 Aestuariivirga sp. | reverse complement strand
TAGAGGCTCGCAACGCTTGCAGGGGCCCCGCGCCTTTCGGCCTCGGCAAGGACCCGAACAACCTTCACATGACCGGCAATCGCAATGGTCAGCACGTCATTTTCTTTGACAGTATAGCTCGGCTTTGTGACGCGCTCGCGATTAATGCGGACATGGCCCTGTTCGATGAGTTCCTGGGCTCTTGCCCGGTGCTTTACAAAGCGGGCGTAGACCAGCCACTTGTCGATGCGCTGTGCCACGGGGCTAGTTACGCTCCTTTACTAATGCTTCCTTGAGAGCACTCAGGACAGCGAACGGTGAATTGGGATCGATCGGCCTTTCCGGCACTCTCGGCTTGTGGGGGCGATGTCCGTCCGGCTTGCCATGATCACGGTGAGCTTTCTTCTTGTGATGCTTGGGGCCGCTATTCTTGCCGTGATGCTCGTGCTTGTGGTGCTGTTTTTCAGGGCGCTTCGGGCGATGGCGGAATGGTCCCATGCCCTCCGGCCACCAGATATTGGTTTCCACCATTTCGGCTTCTGCTGCCAAAGCTGGCTCAGCAGGCGTTGCCACTTCAACAGATTCGGCCGGTTGATCCGCCAGGACCTCCGCTGCTGTTTCGGCAACAGCATCTGTCACGGCAATTTCTGGCGCGGGCTCAGTAACGGCCGCAGCGGGCGCAGGTTTTGCGTGAACCGGCTTCGGCAGCATGCGCTTTTCGGCACGATAGCCCAAGCTTACCAGAATGGCTTCGAAATCCTCACCTGAACACCCGACAACTGACATCATGTCGGGAACGACAGTAAAGCCGCCGCCTTCAATGGACCCATGAGGCCGCGCCTCCTCGGGGATGCGGGGCTTCCAGAACAGGCGGTCACGGATCAAGTCTGCCAGACGCTCCAGCATGTCAACACGCACCGCGCGCTGGCCGCAGACCCGGTAGCCGCAGAGCTGATAATAGCCTTCGGGCATGGCGGCATCCGACGCTGTCGAGGTCAGGCCATTCGCTGGAAGGGCCGGAATTGCGTCGCTTCCGGTTTCTCCCCTGTGGTGTTCCAGCCACCAGAGCAGGAGCCGTATTTCTGTCGGCGCGGGTTTCAGAAGCAGCGGCACATAGAGCGTATAGGCGCCAAAACGCACGCCAAGGGCGCGCAGCTTGGCGCGGTCATCCTGGCTCAGGCCCTTCACCTCCGCCGTGACGAGCGCGCGAGGCAGCACGCCGAAGTTTTCTGCGATACGATAGGCAATGCCGCGGACCGTGCCTTCAAGGCCTTCTGCCTCATCGAGCTTGAGCAAGGGATCGATATGGGTGATGAGCTGGCGCTCGACAAATTTCTGCAGGCGCTGGCGCACCTCCTCGCGCAAGGCAGGAGCCAGGATGTCATCAGCGACAACCTGAACCTGCGGCTTGAAGCGATGATCGCCCGAGACCAGCTTTCCGACAGAATGACCCTGCCAGAGGATATCGCCGGTGCGGGCGAGCTTGAGTACGGTATCGGCACAGGTTGAAAGCACGGTGGCGCGGGCAGCAACTTCCGTGACGAGGGCCTGTACAGCTGCCGCCTTCAAAAGCTTTGCATCGCTTCCCGCCAATGCTGCGGCGGGAACAAATAGCAAGCCAGCGATGCGGCCGATATCCTCCCCCTCAACCGAGATTACGCCACCTTCTTCAACACTCGACATCAAACCTTCCTTCTTGGCCAGGCGCCGTACCAATACACTGGTTTTGCGGTCGATGAAACGCTCCGTAAGCTTGTGATGAAGGGCATCGGAGAGCCCGTCCTCAATCTCGCGGGCTCGGCCCTGCCAATAGAGTGGGGCTTCCAGCCAATCGGCCCTGTTGGCAATGAAGGTCCAGGTGCGGACATGGGAGATGCGCTGAGAAAGGGCATCAATGTTGCCTTCCAGGTTCTCGCAATAGGAAAGCTGGCGGGCGATCCAATCCTCAGGGATAAGGCCCGGCTTCTTTTGCAGGAAGGTGAGGACGCGCGAGACGAGATGGGCATGTTCGGCGGGCGAAATGTTGCGGTAGTCGGGCAGTTGGCAGACATCCCAGGCGCGGGCAACGCTCTCATGGCCTGATATCTGATTGCGCAGGCTCTCATCGCGGCACACTGCTTCCAGCGCTTCAATATCGGGCGTGGCCTGGGCACGGGTCAGGCCTTCTTCTTGTGGCAGGCGGCCAAGGCTTTTGCGTAGCGTGTCGAGGGAGCGGAAATCCAGATCGCGGTTGCGCCACTGCAAGACGCGCACGCTTTCGAAATTGTGATTCTCGAGGCGGTCCACGGTTTCACCATCGAAACCTTCGACCTCGCCGGTCACGCCAAAGGTGCCGTCATTGAGAAAGCGGCCGGCACGTCCGGCGATCTGGCCCAGTTCACTGGGCGTCAAATTGCGGAAGGAGAAGCCGTCGAACTTGCGCGTTGAGGCAAAGGCCACATGGTCCACATCCATGTTGAGGCCCATGCCGATGGCATCGGTTGCAACAAGATAATCAACATCACCCGATTGATAGAGGGCAACCTGGGCATTGCGGGTGCGCGGCGAAAGCGCGCCCATGACGACGGCAGCGCCACCGCGCTGGCGGCGGATCAGTTCGGCGACGGCATAGACGGTATCCGCCGTGAAGGCGACGATGGCAGTGCGATGGGGCAGGCGCGAAAGCTTTCGTGGTCCCGCATAGGTGAGTTTGGAAAGCCGGGGCCTTGCGATGAACTGGGTTTTGGGCAGCAGCTTTGAAAGGATCGGGCGCATGGTGGCGGCGCCCAGCAGCATTGTTTCCTCGATACCGCGCATATGCAAGATGCGGTCGGTAAAGATGTGGCCGCGTTCAAGATCCGATGCGAGCTGGATTTCATCAATGGCGAGGAACGGCACCCTGAGATCGGGCGGCATGGCCTCGACAGTTGCCACCCAATAGCGGGGATGGGCGGGAATGATTTTTTCCTCGCCCGTCACAAGGGCAACGGCATGGTCACCCGTGCGCAATCTCACCTTGTCATAGACTTCACGGGCGAGAAGCCTGAGCGGCAGACCGATCATGCCGCCAGCTGAGGCCAGCATGCGTTCTACGGCGAGGTGAGTCTTTCCGGTGTTGGTGGGCCCCAGGACTGCAGTGACCGGCAGCATGCGGGGAGGAAGTCTGGCAGGCGGCATTTCCCCTTCAATGTAGGAGAACAGAGCCTTTAGTGAAACATGCCTGCGCTGTTTTGAGACAGAACTTTAAACAGTGGATTCAAGCGCGAACAAATCCTGTCCGAATCGCTGAACTGCGCGGATTGCCAGATTGTTCCAAGGGTTTTTGATGGGTGTACGAAAGTGACGGGCCACGCTTGCAGCGCGAAGGCTGGAGGTTGATGCCCGAAATAGTAACGGACCGGTGCCAATCATGTTCAAATTGTTAACGGCAAGCGCTTGATTTGAATCGAAAAATTAAGAACCGGCGTAGTTCCAGAACGGAGCGGGACCGAATCGCTAATCACATTCTGTTCTATTTATGTTCACGCCATTAGAAGTGGTTGCGACGGGCTCGGGCCTACAAGCGCGTTCTCATGCCTTGCGTGAAACGCGGTTTTGAGGCCCGCCAAATTAACTGGCTGTGCCGGAGCTGGAATTGCCACCGGTAATGCGGCAAGCTTGACCCCCGCTTCCGCTTCGCATATGGAACCGCCAATGTTGCCGGAGCCTTCGCGCCCGGCTCTTCTCATTTGATGGAGTTTCACGATGTCGCGCCGCTGCGAATTCACCGGCAAGGGTTGGCTCAAGGGCCACAATGTCT
>JBIOWL010000307.1:0-5299 GCA_044868645.1 Aestuariivirga sp. | reverse complement strand
GGTGCGGCGCATCTTGGCATTGAGCACAATGGATTTCGCCATGCCGAGATCGGCGTCGCGGTCCACATAGACATGACACACGCCTTCAAGATGGCTGAAGACGGGCACGCGTGCATCTTGCTGCACACGGGCCACAAGGCTTTTCCCCCCGCGGGGCACGATGAGGTCGATCGAACCATCAAGCCCTTTCAGCATCTCGCCAACGATGGCCCGGTCGGCAGATTCGATCAGTTGAATGCAAGCAGGATCCATGCCTGCCGTTTTCAAACCCTGTCGCAAGCGGGCGGCAATGGCCATGGACGACTGCAGACTGTCGGAACCACCACGGAGGATCGCGGCATTGCCGGACTTGAGGCACAGCGCGCCTGCATCGGCGGTCACATTGGGGCGCGACTCATAGATGATGCCGATAACGCCGATGGGAACGGCGATGCGGGAAATTTCCATGCCGTTGGGCCGCGTCCAGTGATCCATGACCTTGCCGACGGGATCGGGCAGCGCCGCAATCTCTTCAAGGCCGACAGCCATGGCTTCGATGCGCTGGGGCGTGAGGGTAAGGCGATCCACGAAGGAAGGTCTCAAGTCCTTGCCTTTCGCCGCCTCAAGATCGCGGGCATTGGCGGCGAGAATGTCCTTGCTGGCCCGGCGAATTTCTCCGGCCATGGCCTTGAGTGCCGCGTTCTTTTTATCAGTTGAAGCAAGCGCCAAAGACTTGGCGGCGCGCCTGGCATTCTGGCCGATATTGAAAAGAGCGGTGTTCATCAGCGCTCTCCCGCCAGCATGACGAGATCGTCGCGGTGAATGATTTCATCGCGGCCCGCGGCCCCCAGCACCTTCATGATCTCGGAAGATTTGAGACCCTTGATGCGCAATGCATCGGCTGAATCATAGGCCACCATGCCACGTGCCACTTCCGCGCCGTCGGCGCCGACAACGCTCACCGTGTCGCCGCGGCCGAAGAGACCGACGATTTCCTTGACGCCCGCCGGCAGGAGGCTCTTGCCCTTGAGCAATGCCGACTTCGCGCCGTCATCGATCACCAGGCGGCCGACGGGCTGCAGGGAACCGGCGATCCAGCGCTTGCGGGCCTGCAAGGGCGTTGCTGCTGCGAGGAACCAGGTGGCGCGCTCGCCATCGAGGATGCGTTTCAATGGATGCTCGACATGGCCAGAGGCAATCACCATGTTGCAGCCTGCGCCTAGCGCGATCTTCGCGGCATCGATCTTGGTCACCATACCGCCGGAGCCCACGCCGCTCACGGGCTTTCCGACCATGGCCTCAATCTCGGCGGTGATCTCCTTTACCTCGGGAATGAATTTCGCGCCCTTCTGGTTGGGAGGAGCCGAATAAAGCCCGTCAACATCCGAGAGCAGCACCAGGCAATCGGCAGACATCATAGAGGCGACACGGGCCGCCAGCCTGTCATTATCGCCGTAACGGATTTCAGACGTTGCCACTGTGTCATTCTCGTTGATGACGGGGACAGCTTTCTGTTCCAAAAGCGTTGACAGGGTGGCGCGGGCATTGAGATGGCGGCGGCGTTCCTCCGTGTCATTTAAGGTCACAAGCACCTGCGCAGCCAGAATGTCCTTCTTCGCCAAAGCTTCAGTCCAGCTCTGGGCAAGTGCGATCTGGCCTATGGCAGCGGCGGCCTGGCTTTGCGGCAGTTCGAGCTTGCCTTTGGAAAGGCCCAGCTTCTGGCGGCCGAGCGCGATGGCACCAGAGGACACAACAATCACATTAGCGCCGCGCTTGTGAAGTGCGGCGATGTCGTCAACCAGCGAGGCGAGCCAGTGGGACTTCACCGTGCCTGTCTTCTGTTCCACAAGGAGGGCGGAACCCACTTTCACCACCACGCGGCGGGCTTTGGCGAGACGATTGCTCATGGCGTCCAATCTCCCGTGGCAATGCCTTGGGGATCGGGTTCGGCTCTGCCTTTCCGCGCCTTGGCAATCACTTTCATCAGGGCACGGAGCAATTCCGGCAGGTTCGACTTGGCGGCGGCGGATATCACCAGCGGCGTTTTTTTTGTCTTGGCCTTGAAGGCCTTGACCATCTTGTCGAGTGTCTTCTTATCGAGGGCATCGGCCTTGTTGAAGGCGATGACCTCGGGCTTTCTCGCCAGCACGGCGGAATAGGCCTAGAGCTCGGCGCGCACGGTGCGATAGGCGGCGGCGGGATCATCGCCGGTGACATCAATCAGATGCAGGAGCACGGCACAGCGCTCGATGTGACCCAGAAAGCGCGTGCCGAGGCCAGCACCCTCATGGGCGCCTTCGATCAACCCAGGAATATCGGCCAGGACGAAACTGTCGCCATCACTCTTCACCACGCCAAGCTGCGGGTGGAGCGTGGTGAAGGGATAATCGGCAATCTTGGGACGGGCGGCCGAGACCACCGAAAGCAATGTGGATTTGCCGGCATTGGGAAGGCCGATGATTCCTGCATCCGCAATCAGTTTGAGCCTGAGCCAGATCCAGCGTTCTTCGCCTTCCTGGCCGGGATTGGCACGGCGGGGCGAGCGGTTGGTCGATGACTTGAAGTAGGCATTGCCGAAGCCGCCATTGCCGCCCTTGGCGATGCGCGCCCTTGCACCCGCCTTGGCAAGATCGGCAATCACCGTCTCACGGTCTTCCTCCAAGACTTCGGTGCCGACGGGAACCTTCAGGACAATGTCAGGTGAATTCTCTCCGGCGCGCATGCGGCCCATGCCATGGCCCGCCGTCTTCACCTTGAAGTGCTGCTGGTAGCGATAGTCGATGAGCGTATTGAGGTCGTTGGCGGCCTCGAGCCAGACATCGCCGCCATTGCCGCCGTCACCGCCGTCGGGGCCGCCGAACTCAATAAACTTCTCGCGGCGGAAGGAGACGGCGCCGGCACCGCCGTCGCCTGCCTTCACATAGATCTTGGCTTCGTCGAGAAATTTCATGCTGCAACCCGCTTAACCGCACTCTTACAGCATGTTTTCCCAAATGCGGAGTGGGGTGCCAGCGCCCAAAATTTCTTACTGTTGCGGGTGTTCAAGTTGCGAGCCGAATCGTTGTGAAGCGGCCTTAATAAAGCATTGATATGGCCCGATATTTGGCAGAAAAAGAATCCATGCTGCATCGCAATAAAGCCACATTTTAACGATGTAGAGACCCCCTTCCCTGACACGGCGGTCCAGATGGGGGAGGGCAGGACAAAATCTGTTCTCCGCGGCGGCCACTTGGTGTCGAAACAAAAAGGAGAAATGTGTTGCAGATCAACAAAATCGCGGCGGGGTTTTCCGCAGCTCTTATTACCGGAATGCTGATGGGTGGCGCGGCTGAGGCAGCGTGCAGAGACACCGGCACTTGTTCCCACCAGCAGTTCGTCAAGAAAGCCCAAGTGGCACAAAAGAAAGTCGCGCAAAGAAAGGTGAAGCGCGTTCAGGTTAGCCTCAAGTCGCAAAAAAAGGTGAAGAGCGTTCAGGCTGGCCTCAACAAGGCAAAGCATTTGCGAGTGGCAAGCCGCAAGCTGTCGAACAAACGCATCCGCACGCAATCGGCCCTGGCTGTTGTTCCGCGCGGGCGCAGCCATGTGGTGGAGATGATCAAGGCGCAGGCGCCGGGCCATGGCGTGCCAACCTGGTTTGCCTTGCGCATTGCCAAGATCGAGTCGGGTTATAATCCTGGGGCCCGAGGTGCGGCTGGTGAAATCGGCGTGTTCCAGCTCAAGTGCCAGACGGCGCGCGGGCTCGGCTATCGCGGCAGCTGCGGGGGCCTCTACAATGCGGCCACCAATATCCGTTATGGCCTCAAGCATTTGAGCCTTGCTGTCCGTTCGTCCAAAGGCAATCTCAAGCTCGCGGCCTCGAAGCATAATGGCGGGCTCGGGCGCAAGACGCTCGTCCGCAAATATGTGGCGATGGTTTTCTAGCCAGCCAGCATTAGCATCGTGAAGGGCCGCACCGTTCATGACCGTGCGGCCTTTTCTTTTGCAAGCTGCATGCTGATGGCGTCGACTTCAGTGTCGCGGGCGCGGCAATGGATCTTGCTGGGACCGGCCTCTTCAAAGCCCGCCTTCCGCAGCACCGCGCCGGAAGCCGGATTTTCCTTGAAATAGCTCGCTGTGATCAAGCCGATGTCGGCAACCTCGAAAGCATGTTCAACCATGGCCGGAATTGCCTCGCTCATCAGCCCCTGTCCCCATAAGGGCACTGCCAGCCAGTATCCCAACTCTGCAGTGTTCCTGTCCTCGAGCCATTCATAGCTGATGGAACCACGAAGGGTTTCCGGATCGTGCTTCAAGCAGATGGCGCTGAAGCGGGTCTTTTCCTGCTGCGGCAGGGCCCAGGAGAGAAACTCTTCGGCATCGGCGAGCCCATAGGGATAAGGCACCCGCGCCAGATTGTAGGTGATCTTCTCCGTGTTGATCTGATGGGCAATCGCTGCCGCATCGCCCGCCCGCAGGGGGCGGAGCAGCAACCTTTGTGTTTCGAGAGTTCGGTCCATGGTTTTTTCAACAAAGCAAAACGGAGAAGTGGTGGTCCACTTCTCCGTTTCAAATATGCGCCGGATCAATGAACCGGCGTTAAGTCAGCCGGATTATTCGCCAGCCTTTGGCGGGACGACGGAAACAAGTTGCTTGTTGTCCTTGGTGCCACGGAATTCAACGGTTCCGGCCACGCGGGCAAAGAGCGTGTGGTCGCGGCCCATGCCGACGCCTGTTCCGGCGTGCCACTTGGTGCCGCGCTGGCGCACCAGGATGGCGCCTGCCGTTGCCTGTTCGCCGCCGAAGAGCTTGACGCCGAGACGGCGGCCTGCGGTGTCGCGGCCGTTGCGGGATGAACCGCCTGCTTTCTTATGTGCCATCTCTCTTGCTCCTATTTCTTGGTGGGCTTCTTGGCCCGGCTCGTAGGCTTCTTCTCAGCCTTGTCTTCAGACTTGGTTTCCGTCTTGGCTGCCGCTTTTGCAGGCTTGGCCTTGACAGGCTTTGCTTCGGCTACCGGTTCTGCCTTTGCTTCGGCCTTCGCTTCAACCTTGGCCGGCTTTTCGGCCTTGGCCTTGGCGGTCGGCTTTGCGCCGCCCGTCAGAATCTCGGTGATTGTCACGGCGGTGAGCAACTGGCGGTGGCCATTGCGGCGGCGGTGATGCTTGCGGCGGCGCTTCTTGAAAATATAGACCGTGTCGGACTTCTGCTGGCCGGCGATTTCGCCGACAACAGTTGCGCCTGAAACGAGCGGGGCTCCGATCTCCACGGTGCCGCCATTGGCGATCATGAGAACGTCGGAAAAGGTCACCTGGTCTCCCGGCGCGCCTTCCAGCTTTTCAATGGT
>JBIOWL010000306.1:0-4245 GCA_044868645.1 Aestuariivirga sp. | reverse complement strand
TGCTGGGCGTCGATGCGTTTCTGGCCGCCGCCGAGCCGTGCTTCGGCCCGTTTGCGATCAAGGACTTCCAAGATTTCCTGCATGATCCCTGCCCCTTTGCTGTTCCGGCGCATCGGACAAGCAAGTGCAATCGCTTGCGAAGTGAAAGATGCGCCGATTTAAAATTCTACAGCAACTTATCGACGGTCAATTGAGCTCAATTGATCGTCGGTTGCTGTAGCGGTTGTAAGCAGTCCGCCGCAGGGGGTCAAATTGGCCTCAAGACCAAAAGGGCCTTCGCCTCCACGTCGTCTTCGTGAGCTTCTCAAGACTATTGTTGGAGGGAGAGCCGCCGAGTGGTGACCCACTGGTGGAATGTAGCGAGAAGTAGCATTTTCACCGCGCGGTGTCAAGGACTATTTTCGTGTTTCAGGAAAATTACCCATTTTCCAGCAAAATGGGCTTTCCATGGGGTGTGGCGCGGGCGGCCCGGTCCCAGGCATCGATGCGGGCAAACCGCTCCGGCGCGCTCATCAGGCCCTTGGCTTCGACAAGCGCCTCGAGGGCTGCAAGCCAGCTTTCGTAATAAGGGCGATCAGGTTCTGCCTTCAGAGCCGCAGCAAGCTTTTCAGCCCATTCGTTCCAGGTGAAGCAGCCCTTCTCATGCAGCTTCACCGTCATGGCGAAAGCCTCCGCCTCCCAGGGCGCATTGAATGGCGCTTCGGGTTCAGGCTTTTTCAAGATAGGGCTCCCAGAGATCGAGGCAGACGGTATCCTTGCTGCCATTGGCCCAAAGTTCCTGCGCGGTGAACCGCACGGAATAGAGCC
The DNA here is from genome assembly GCA_044868645.1 of Aestuariivirga sp. Taxonomy (GTDB): domain Bacteria; phylum Pseudomonadota; class Alphaproteobacteria; order Rhizobiales; family Aestuariivirgaceae; genus Aestuariivirga. The sequence goes on along the minus strand of JBIOWL010000306.1, from coordinate 3,438 downwards.
ACTCGGAAGCGGTCCTGTCTCCGCGTGCCGAGGCATCGGCAAAGGCGAAGTTGCCGTGCACCGCAACAACCTCTCCCGCCTTGCCGGTGGCGTAGCCGGGGAGCCGTGTATGGCCGCCGTGAGTCTGCGGCACGGTTTTGATTTTATCGCCAACGGAAAATTTTGCCGGCTTCGTTACGGGTCTTGTGTAGGGCGAGCCTCTGGCGAGGACCGCCGGAACATCCGCCGCGTTGAGTTTCTTTCCGGCAACCTTCCGCGGTGGTCCTTCTGAGTGACCAGTTGCCAATTCATCCAGCGAGACAAGTCCGCGCTCCTTCAACAGTTCCGCCATGCCTGCGAGCCAGATCTCGTAATAGCTCAGCGTCCAATAAGCGACCGGCGGAAGCCTTTCCCGCCCGGCGCGGGATTGGTCAATCGACCATTCGCCGATGGCGCCATTCGCCAAGACAACGCCCAGTGCGCGTTTTTCCCATTCTGCATGAAAGATCGGTTCATTGGGCTCCGGCGCGACGGGGCCGAAGCCATCCATGCCGCCGAGATCGTGCGGGCCTCTCATGCCGTCACCAATGCGGTTCCAATCATCGAGTCGCGGGTGACAAGCGCGGCCAACTGATCTTCGGACATGTGTTCCGTGCCGGCGGGCCGCTCAGGGATGACGAGGTAGCGAATCTCCGCCGTTGAATCCCAGACGCGCACTTCCTTGTCCTTCGGCAACGCAACACCGAATTCCTTCAGCACTTCGCGCGGCTCTTTCACGGCACGGCTACGATAGGGCGGCGACTTGTACCAGACCGGCGGCAAGCCCAGCACAGACCACGGATAGCAGGAGCACAAAGTGCAGACGACCATGTTGTGCAGCGCTGGTGTGTTGAAAAGAGCCACCATATGCTCGCCCTGTCTGCCCGCGTAACCGAGCGAGGCGATGGCAGCGGTGGCATCGCGCTTCAGCCAATCGGCGAAGGCCGGATCAGTCCAGGCTCGTGCCACAACGTGGGCGCCGTTACGAGGGCCGACCTTCTTTTCATAGGTCTCGATGATGACATCGACGGCGGCGGGATCGATGAAACCCTTCTCGGTGAGAAGCGATTCAAGCGCCTTCACGCGCAATGCGACGGGCGATAGTTCCGAGCCTTCGTGGTGGTGATCATGATCATCGTGGGGCATGAGCCCATCTTAGGGCGCTAGCAGTCCAATTGGAATGTTGTTTTACTTTTCCTCCATCGGCGGGCTCGACCCGCCGATCCAGCGAACCAGAAAGTCTGGGTGGCCGGGTCAAGCCCGGCCATGGAGAATTTTTAAATCAACTCAGCAGAGAGAGGAATTGAACAAGCCCGTCGAATTCACGGCGGCGGGCGTCACGGCGGAGTTTTGCCTCCCAGTCCTCGCCCCACTGGCTCACCTGGAAATCCTCATCCACATGGGCGGCGGACCAGATCGCCTCCGGGGACGCTGCCTTCTGTTCGAGCATCAGCGCCAGAAGGGCCGAGCCAGTGAGTGTGGTCAGTAAATAGAGCGCGGTGAGATGCCAAGCATCCCTGCTTTCCACCGCAACACGAAGTGCAGACAGCGCAGACTCTTCTTGCGTCTTGTGAACAATACCCGGCACTGACTCGAACTTTGCATCGAGAGTCTTCTGCACCCAAGCGAGAACCGGTTCCCAATACTGCTGCTGCAGAGCAACGAGCTTCTCTGGCTGTTCAGCGCGGTAAAGGATGAGATCAGAACCTGCATATTGTATGATTTCATTCACGACATGCATGCGCTCGCTGGTAGCGCGGTCGATGGCCGTGTTGGCCAGCTTGGTAAGCGGCATCAGCGCAGGGTTGATAACATCCGCCTGCGCTTTCCATTCCGCAGCGACAGCATCTGCCAATCTGCGGTTCGGCAGCTGCAGCACAGCTTTAAGCGGCGTCTTCACGCCCCGGCTGTCAAGCAGAATGCGATTCTCTTCAGAGACTTGCACCTCCTTGTAGAAGCGTTTTGGCAAGGGCCGCTCGACGCGGCCCCTGCTCAGCCTTTGCAGGCGTTCGTCTTCGGTTTCAGTCTTTGTCATAGCGGGTGGCGTCAAAGCCCAGCATTTCGAAGGTTGCCAGCATGTGCTCCGGCAGGGGCGCGGAAATGTCAACCGTGCCGCCACGCGGATGGGGGAAGACGATGCGGCGCGCATGCAGATGCAGGCGGTTGGTGACACCTTCCGGCAAGCCTTCATCGCCGCCATATTTGTTATCGCCGAAGATCGGCGTGCCGATGTGAGCGGCATGGGCACGAAGTTGATGCTGGCGGCCCGTCGTGGGCTGCAATGAAAGCCAGCTCGCCACCTGCCCTGCCTTGTCGATCACCGCATATTGGGTAACGGCGTGCTGCTCGTCCTCTTCTTCGCCCTCGCGGGAGGCGCGCATGCGGTCGCCTTCCAGACCCCTTGCCTTGATGAGCGCCACGTCAATGCGGCCTTGCTGGGGCTTGGGCACGCCCTTCACGATCGCCCAATAGGTTTTCTTCACATTGCGCGTGGCGAAGAGTTTTCCAAGCGATGCCGCCACGGCGCGGCGCTTGGCAACAACGATGACGCCCGATGTATCCCGGTCGAGGCGGTGGATGAGCAAAGGGCGCTCGCCAAGTTCCTTGCCGAGGCCCATCAGCAAGCCGTCGAGATGATGGTGGGTCTTGGTGCCGCCCTGCACGGCAAAACCGGAGGGCTTGTTGAGGATAAAGATGTCCTTGTCCTCATGGATCACCATGGAGTCGAACAGGCGCCGCTCCTCGCGGGTCAAGGGCTTCACATCAGCCTTGGGCGTGTCGGCGGGGCGCTTGTCGAATGCGAGCGGCGGCACGCGGATTTCATCGCCGGATTTGAGGCGAGTATTGGTTTTGGCGCGGGCTGTACCCACGCGTACCTGGCCGGTGCGCGTCAGCTTGTTGAGATAGGCGAAGGTGACTTGCGGGAAGTGGACCTTGAACCATCGGTCGAGCCGCATGCCTTCCTCGTCAGCGGCCACGGTGTGGCGCTTGACTTCGCTCATACGATCAAGGTCCGTACAAGCCAGAGGCCGGCGGCGCAGGCCAGTATCGAAAGGGCGACGGAGGCCAAAGCATAAACGGCAGCGGTGCCAGCCTGGCCTTTCTCCACCAGCGCGACAACATCATAGGAAAAGGCCGAGAAGGTGGTGAAGCCGCCGAGCAGGCCCGTTGTGAGCGCGAGGCGGAGGTTTTCATGGTCGGGCCATTTGCGGGCGAAGAGCGCCACCAGAATGCCCATGGCAAGGCTGCCCAGCACATTCACGGTGAAAATGCCCCAGGGAAAGTGATGATCGTGGAGTTTGCTGAGGCCAATATTAAGGCCATAGCGCGCCACGGAACCGACAGCTCCGCCGGCCGCAACCCAGAGGACAGGCGTCACAGCCAGCCCTTCCGCTTGAAATAGATGAAGGGGAGAATGGC
>JBIOWL010000305.1:0-2672 GCA_044868645.1 Aestuariivirga sp. | reverse complement strand
AGCCAGGTCGCCGGGATGACGACAATTATCTTGCGAGTTCTTACAATCGTCATTTCGCGCATGTGGGACCGCAGATTTCCCTCATCCTGAGGTGCCCGCGCAGCGGGCCTCGAAGGATGCGCAACTTGTCCATGCTTCGAGGCTTTGCGTTCCGCAAAGCACCTCAGCATGAGGGAGAAAGGACAATCGCCGGGATGACGATTTTTATTTTCGTCCCTTCCTTCTCGCCTTGGGCAGGGTCCAGCGGTGGAGCCAGAGTTCCTCGACAGTGATGCCGACTTCGGAATAGGCTTGGCCTTTCACGGAAATGCCCGCCTCATCCACCGTCTCCTTCCTCCCTGAAACGAGAGGGTGCCACCAGGCGAGATCCTTGCCTTCATTTATGAGGCGGTAGGCGCAGGTGCCGGGAAGCCAGCCGAGCGAACCCACATTCTCCGGCGTCAGGGCCACGCAATCGGGCACGCGCTTGGTGCGGTGCTTATAATCCGTGCACTGACAGGTTCCGAGATCAAGCAATTTACAGGCGGCCTTGGTGTAGATGAACCGGCCGGTATCCTCGTCCTCCAGCTTGTTGAGGCAGCAGCGGCCGCAGCCGTCGCACAGGCTCTCCCATTCGGCCTTTGACATCTCGGCAAGTGACTTGGTTTTCCAGAAAGGTTCGGACATGGGGCTGCCCATAGCACGGCGTTACTGCCCTGTCCGCACTGCTTCCGGCACCCCGCCAGACACCTTCATTCATGTGATATTCACATGGGTATTGATAGCCGGCCACAGCTTCACCATCATTTCCCCGCAATCTCGACTTGGCGGTCTGAGGCGGCTAAAACTCCACGATAACCGGGGGAGGAAATGGCGGGCCTTCGGTTAGGTAACAGGAACTAAAGTGGCAAGGCTGCCCACCCGATACAGCTTCTTCCGGGCCATCTGGCAGGCCGACTCCTATGTGAGTTCCGGCCTCTTCGAGGCGTGGGACTTCATCAAGCGCTGCCATTCCGCCTATTCGGCCTGGCTTTACCGCTATTTCCGGCTTTCAGGCCCAAAGCGCTGGTTCTTTGACCTTTTGGATGACGGCGTTACCTTTGGTGTCATCATCGCCTTCGCGCTTGTGGCCTATGCGCTGCCGCCCTTTGACGGCTTAGGCGATGTGTGGAACCGGGGGCGCGAGTATGCCGTCACCTTCACGGACGTCAACGGCGAGATGATCGGCCAGCGCGGCATCCGGCAGGATGACGCCATTCCACTGGAAGAGATTCCGCCGCACCTGATCCAGGCGGTTCTCGCCACCGAAGATGTGCGCTTCTTTGAACATTTCGGCGTTGACATTCTCGGCACCTTCCGCGCCGCCATGCGCAATGCGAAATCCGACGGCCCGCCGCAGGGCGGTTCTTCGATCACCCAGCAGGTGGCGAAGAACCTGTTCCTCTCACCTGAGCGCACGCTGCAGCGCAAGGTGCATGAGGCGTTCCTGTCATTGTGGATCGAGGCGCGGCGTTCCAAGCCGGAAATCCTCAAACTCTATCTCGACCGCTCTTATCTGGGCGGCGGCGCCTATGGCGTCGAGGCAGCCTCACAATTCTATTTCGGCAAGTCGGTGCGTGACATTACGCTGCCTGAATCAGCAATTCTCGCCGGATTGTTCAAGGCGCCCACCAATTATGCCCCGCACCAATATCCGGAAGCCTCGCGGGCCCGCTCCAATGTAGTCCTGTGGCGGATGCTGGATGCGGGCTTCATCACGCAGGGCGAGCTTCTGGAGGCGCGGCGCTCACCCGTGCAGATCGTGGCGAAGAAGGATGCGGACGCGCCTGACTGGTATCTCGACTGGGCCTATGAGGACACGCTCAACGTTATCAGGAACTATAACCTCTCGGGCAACTATGTGATTGAGGTCAAAACCCCCATCGACCGCAAGCTGCAACGCGAGATGACCCGCATCATGAACGAAGTGGTGGACACGGAAGGGCCGGACAACCGCTTCACACAAGGCGCGGCGGTCACCATGGCGCCCGATGGCGCGGTGAAAGCCATCCACGGCGGCAGGAACTATGAGAACAGCCAGTTCAACCGCGCCACAAGTGCGGCGCGGCAGTCGGGTTCCGCGTTCAAGCCCTTCGTTTATCTTGCGGCCCTGCTCAACGGCTACAAACCCACCGACATTGTGGTGGATGGGCCAGTTTCCATCGGCAACTGGTCACCCAGAAACTACAGCGGCGGCTATGCGGGGCGCATCACGCTTACCACCGCGCTCGCCAAGTCCTACAACTCCGTTCCGGTCAGGCTCTCCATCGACATCGGCCGCAAGTCCATTATCGAAACGGCGCATAAGGTGGGCATCCAGGGCGAGCTTGAGACCTGGGCGCCCATGGTGCTGGGCACCTCAACGCTGACGCTGCTCGACTTGACGACCGGTTATGCGACCTTCGCAGGCGGCGGCAAGCTGGCAAAGCCCTATGCGGTGCTCGAAATCCGCAAGCCCAATGGGGATGTCATTTATTCAAGGAGCGCCAACAGCACGCCTGCCCCGCAGGCCGTGCCGGAAGAAAACATCGCGGATCTCAATTCCATGCTGGCCCAAGTGGTCAAGGCTGGCACTGCCCGCAGGGCCGATCTCGGATTTGCACCGCAAGGCGGCAAGACGGGCACAAACCAGAGCTACCGCGATGCCTGGTATA
>JBIOWL010000304.1:0-3406 GCA_044868645.1 Aestuariivirga sp. | reverse complement strand
GGATGAATGCCCAGGGCATCGCCAAATTTGAGACGGATGAGGGCCTTGTCGGCGGCTCGGCCTATGATGCCCATGGCAAGGCGATTTCCGAAGAACATATGGCCAAGGCACAAGGTGCCGATGCGGTACTCTTCGGCGCAGTGGGCGGGCCCAAGTGGGACAGGGTGCCATATGACGTGCGGCCGGAAGCGGGCCTGTTGCGCTTGCGCAAGGATTTGGGGCTTTTTGCCAATCTGCGCCCAGCCATCTGCTATCCGGCGCTTGCTGATGCCTCCTCGCTCAAGAAGAGCGTTGTTGAAGGCCTCGACATTCTGATCGTGCGCGAACTCACGGGCGGGGTTTATTTTGGCGAGCCCAAGACCATCACCGATCTCGGCAATGGCCAGAAGCGCGGGATCGACACGCAGGTCTATGACACGTTCGAGATCGAACGCATTGCGCGCGTGGCCTTCGATCTTGCCAAAACGCGGCGCAACAAGGTGTCGTCGGCGGAAAAGCGCAATGTGATGAAGACGGGTGTCTTGTGGAATGAAGTGGTGACGCGCGTTCACAGGGAAGAATATCCGCGAGTGACGCTGGAACATGTGCTGGCGGATAATTGCGCCATGCAGCTGGTACGCTGGCCCAAGCAATATGATGTGATCGTCACCGATAATCTCTTCGGCGATGTGCTTTCGGATGTGGCGGCGATGCTGACGGGATCACTCGGCATGCTGCCTTCTGCTTCGCTTGGCGCTCCCGATGCGAAAACAAAACGGCGCAAGTCACTCTATGAGCCGGTGCATGGTTCGGCGCCCGACATTGCAGGCACAGGCGCGGCCAACCCAATCGCCATGATCGCATCGTTCGGCATGGCGCTGCGCTATTCGCTGGGAATGGGCGAGTGGGCGGACAAGCTGGATGCTGCAATCTCCGCGGTGCTGGCCAAGGGGCTTCGCACCAAGGATATTGCGAGCGAGACACAGCCTGCCAATGCCACGACTACGCAGATGGGCGAAGCGATCCTCAAGGAATTGCAGGCAGCGGCCTGATGCTGGAACTCCGTTCACCCGACATTGTGGTGTGTTTTCACCCCACGGGCGCGCGCATTACCTCCTGTGTGGTGGGTGGCGTGGAAACGGTGTTTGGTGCGGGGCCGGATGACAGGATATTGGCGGGCGATATCTATGCCGGGGCGATCTGCGGGCGGCATGCGGGCAGGATCAGCAATTCGTCATTCATGCTGGATGGTGCGCGTATTGAGCTCAAGCCGAACATGGGGCCGCACCAGCTCCATGGCGGCGACACGGGTTTTCATACGCGGCACTGGGATTATATCCGCGACGACAACCGCATCACTTTCCTGCTGCAGTCCAATGATAGCGAGGAAGGCTATCCGGGACAGCTTGATGTGAAGGCCGTCTATGCGCTTTCGGGTCCGACACTGTCGCTCGACATATCGGCGCGGACAACGAAACCGACTCTGTGCAATCTCACCAATCACGCCTATTGGAATCTGGCGGGCGGCGGCTCCGTGCTGGATCATGAGCTGATGATTCCTGCGGAAAAATATTTTCCGCTCAACGAGCTGTTGTTGCCGCTGGGCGAGACGGAGGATGTTGCGGGCAGCAACCGGGATTTCCGGAACGCGTGCGCCATCGGTGAGGACCATGACAATGCCTTCCTGCTGGAAGGAAAGCGTGGCGAGATGAAGCGGGCGCTCATTTTGCGTGATCCCGGATCAGGCCGCGCGCTTGATGTGTGGTCCAGCGAAAGCGTCATCCAGATGTATACAGCGATCCATTGGCAGGCCCTGATGCTGGGACGGCATGGGCCGCTGGAACGTTCCACCGCTTTTGCCATCGAGCCGCAGAATGTGGCTGATGCGCCGAACCACCCGGCGTTTCCGTCCTCGATCCTCAGGCCAAGCGAAGTCTATCGCAATCGGATTGAGTGGCGGTTCAGCTAACTATCAACCGTCTGTAGGTGACAGATCCGCTGCCGAAAACAACACGCCAAACTGTTCACACCAGATCACGACTGACTTGTAGTCGGCCAGATTTGTTTCGGCAGGTATCACGTAGTTCTGATCGCCGATGTTGCCTTTGAGCGGCCCGAGGCTCAGCCACTCGGAAGCCTTGACGTCGGCGGAGGAAAGAATTTTTGGCGCCTTGACCAGCCAGACCTTGAGATCGGGCCCGTTGGTTGCCTCGAACTCGGTGAAACGCAGTACCTTTGATCCCGCATCGGTTGCGAAAACTTTCGCCATTCCCTTGCCCTTGTGGGCGGCGTCGGCGTCCCGGAACTCACCCTGCGCCGCCATATGCATTTGCAACTCGGGTGGCAGGCCCTCGGAAACCACACGGTCGATCCAGAGGGGCGAGGCGAGATACCAGAAGGCGTTTCCCGCAACAAAGCCCAAGATGCCTGCAATCAGCGCAATTGTGATAGTCCGCTTCATTTTGTTCCCCCTTGTCGATAGGTGACCTCCCTTCCCATCGCATGCCATTTGCCCGGCTGCCAGCGCCTCACAAGAAATTGTAGGGATCAACATCCACATCAAGCCGCAGCGAGCCCTTGGGCTTCACGTCCTTGAGCCAGAGGCGGAGATAGGCCTGGATATCGACATCGCGGCCGGCTTTGAGGAGATAGCGCCAGCGATGGCGGCCCCGCACCAGTGTGATGGGAGCAGGCGCAGGGCCGAGCACCTCCACATCCTTTGCTTCCGGAATGACGCGCGCCAGAGATTTTGCAAAGCGCTCGGTATCTAGGCCATCAATGCCAGAAAGGATGAGGCTTGCCAGCCTGCCATAGGGCGGAAGGCGAGCCGCTTCACGGATGCGCTTTTCGCCGTTGAGAAATCCCTCGCGATCACCAGCCGCAAGGGCGCGCATCATCGGGTGATCGGGAGCATAGGTCTGCACCAGTGCTTCGCCCGGTTTTTCGCCGCGGCCTGCGCGTCCAGCGACCTGGCTCAGTAACGCCCAGGTGCGCTCTGCGGCGCGGGGATCGGATGATTCCAATGCGAGATCGGCATCGACAACACCGACGAAGGTGAGATGCGGGAAATGATGGCCCTTGGCCACAAGCTGGGTGCCAATGACAAGATTGTGCGTGCCTTCGGCCACCTCGCGGATGACATCGCGCAACATCTGGCCCCGTGCCAGGTCACTTGAAAGAATGGCGAGGCGTGCATCAGGGAACAGTTTCTGGGTCTCTTCGGCGAGGCGTTCGACGCCGGGGCCAACGGGCGTGAGCTTGTCTTCCGTGCCGCATTTGGGGCAGGCCTTGGGCACCGGTTCCTGATGGCCGCAATGATGGCACATGAGGATGCGGCGGAAGCGGTGTTCCACCAAGGAGGCAGAGCAGAGCGGGCAATCCATGCGGTGGCCGCAGGCGCGGCAGATGGTGAGCGGCGCATAGCCGC
>JBIOWL010000303.1:0-2791 GCA_044868645.1 Aestuariivirga sp. | reverse complement strand
AATATGTCGTGCCGCCGCCTCCGCCTGTGCCGACAACGGATGAACCCATATTCAGGCCCATGCCATTGCCACCGCCGCCGCCGGCGACATTGATGTCTCCGCCACTGGCGAGCGCCCCTGCGCCGCCTTGCGAGGCCGATACACTCGCGATTCCCGTGCCGCCCGAACCGCCACCGCCGCCTTGACTTGTCAAAATCGAACCGAAAGTGGTGTTTCCACCCATGCCGCCATTGCCGCCAGCATTGTCGCCTGCTGCTCCGCCGGCGCCGATCGTCACCGCCTGTGAAGCGCCAATTGCTGCGGCGCTTAAAATCTTGATTGCAGTTGCACCGCCGCCGCCACCGCCGCCGACACCGATGTTGGTATTGGCATTTGAGCAATCCGCGCCACCACCGCCACCGCCGCCGCCGGTTGCAAAAACCTGCGCATAGAGAAGCTTTGCATCCGGCGTGTAGGTTCCCGACACGGTGAACAGCTGTGTCTTGATGACAACGCCGCCCACCCCGTTCCAGCTTGTGCCATCAAAGGTGATGAGCGTGTCTTCATCGGCAACCCACAGCCGCCAGCCTTCGCGCGGCGTGAAGAATGCCCACACCCCTTCCATGCGCAGCGCCATTTGGCCCTCGTGTCCTGCCCAGTCGCCGGTGGGCGAGGCGGCGATGAGATAGCGTGCGCCATCGGCGGGGCTTGGCGGAGGTGCTGCCAGCGCGCGCGAAGCCACCGCCAGATGGACAAGGCCATCCAGCATGGAGAGCGCTTCATTGTGGGTCACATGTTTCTGGGCCTGGGACGCCGCAAGATAGGGCAGGCCCAGCAGTGGACTATCAGACATTGAGAAGCCTTTCGAGAGGAGTTCCTGCGCCAACGACGGCGCTCAGTTGCGCAACGCGCAGGCGGATCGATGTTTGCGGTGTGCCGAAATCCGTTGTCATCGCCGCATCGGAATAGAAGTAGTTGGGCGTGGAGAGAGTCACGCTGCGCTTGATCGTGCCGCCGTCGAGAATTTCGAGGAGATAGGATTCGCTCTCCTCGCCCAATGGCACTTCAGCCAAGTCCCAACTATCGCCCGCTTTTCTCGTCTGGCGGATCCAGTTCAGTTCCACCCCGCCCGCCGCGCGCTTCATGCGAGGCTGCACGGGAGCAAGCGGGCGCAATGCCTTCAGTGTGCTGTTGATGGGTTTTTCCAGATAGGATGGATGGGCCTGATCCAGATGGGCTGGGCCGATACGCCAGGTGGAGGGCAGCGATGCTTCCGGCAATGTAACGACCGCGGGAACCACCGCATCATTGAGCAGCACGAAATCCTGTCCCGCGGCGCGGGCGGCCAGCATCTCTGCCGCACTTCCACCTTGGGCGCGCAACATGCCCGAAAGACGATAGGTGTCGGTGGCAATCAGCGTTGCCGTTTCAAACTGGATGATCTCGAAGCCCGTGGCTTCCGTGCCGATGGCGGCGATATTGGCGCCGTTCAAAAGTTCCTCGCGCGAGACGGAAGCGAGCGCGCCGGACTCAAGCTTCACATCGAGCGTTGCACTGTGATCGAGACGGTGGGCCACACCTTGCGGCAGGGCATTCAAGGTCACGCCCATGGTGGCGGGCGCGGTGACAGTGCGGTTCAGCGTGAAACTGGCGCTGCCGCTCTTCCGGAGCACCGCCAATATGCCGGGCCGGGGCTCGGCCTCTGCCGCGAGCCAGGGCGCTGCCGGCTGGTCCGATGCCACGAGGGCCAAGTCCATCAGCAGCGCATGGGGCTGCGCTACAACCTGCATCAGCTCCGCCTTGCTATTGCGCGAGGGCGCGGGCGGCGGGTTATAGACCGCAGGCTCAAACAAAACGGCCTCAAGCTTTCGCGCCTCGCCATCCTGCATGCCTGTGATGCGCAGGCTTTCGCCGCCGAGTGTCACGATGTCACCGGGTTCCAGGGCAATCGCGCTGGGCGGCAATTGAAACAGCTGGCGTGAGCGCTGGGCCCAGGCTTCCTCCAGCAAGATGTCGGCGCGCATCTGTGCGTGGGTCTGCGCAACAGCGGCAGGCAGTGAGAGAATGATTTCGCGTTCGCTTGCTGTCCCTGCCCTCTGGCGCGAAACGGCGGCGCTCCTGAAATCAATGTCCGGATCCATATAGGCAAGGCGCACGGCGCGCGGCAGGTCCGTCTCCTGCAAGCGCGTGGTAGAGAAAAGCGGCACATCGGCTTTCGCATCCACCAGATCGCCGCTATCAAGAGACAGCACCGGAAATTTCTTGCGCGCGAAGAATTTCAGAACACCTTCGCTCTCCACCACATCGGTGGCTTCGGCGTTGAGCAGCGCTTCCAGCGCCTCGCGGCCAGACATGGGGCGGTCGAGTGCGAAACCATCAATCAGGAATGCCGCCGCCGTGGTGTCTATGTCGGCCAGGCCATAGCGCGCGGCAATGTCACCGATGAGGCGCGCCGCATCGACGGCGCCCAGCCTGCCATTGAGCCAGTGGCCGCGCGGCACGTTCACCGCATCGGCCCAGACATCGGCTCGTGCCGGAAAGACGGGGTATGGCCTTGCATCCCAGCACCAGTGGAAGATGCGCGTAGCATCCACCATTTTTCCTCCGTAGACGGAGGAAACGGGGTTGCCCGCGCCACCCCAATATTGCTGCAGAGCCAGCAGATAGCGATTCTGGATCAGGTCATCGCGCTGGCCGCCGGAGAAATGGGGCGCGGCGCTTTCCGCCGACTTCGCATCCACAAAGACATTGGGCTGGTTCGTTCCCTTGTCGATGGCGGGGCAGCCCGCTTCGGTGAACCACAAGGGTTTTG
>JBIOWL010000302.1:0-4474 GCA_044868645.1 Aestuariivirga sp. | reverse complement strand
CGGTTGCAACCTCCTTGGGCGCCTATCCCACTTTCAATTTTCATGTGGCGGCGGCAGGCGGCAGGCTGGTGACGACGCCTTATGTGAATGACAAGGAAGATCCAGAGAGCCTTCTCGCCTTGGCGCGCAAGGAAGGCGCAAAGCTCCTCTACTTCGCCAACCCCGATAATCCCATGGGCACCTGCTGGAGCGCCGCCGAAGCACAGCGCTTCATCGATGCCATTCCGGAAGACACGCTGTTGCTGCTCGATGAGGCCTATGTGGAGTTCGCTCCCGATGGCACAGCGCCAAAACTAGATTGTTCGCGCAAAAACCTCCTGCGCTTCCGCACTTTCTCCAAGGCCCATGGCATGGCAGGCATCCGCGTGGGCTATGCCATCGGCCATCCGGAAATCATTTCCGCCTTCGACAAGATCAGAAATCATTTCGGTATTTCTCGCGTCAGCCAAGCCGCGGCCATCGCCGCCATCAACGATACCAATTGGGTTGCTCACGTCCGATCGGAAGTCAGCAAGGCGCGTCAGAGAATTTCTGAAATCGCCACGGCCAATGGCCTCGCGCCACTGCCCTCCGCCACAAACTTTGTCACCATCGATTGCGGCCGCGATGGCGCTCATGCCCGCGCCATCGTCGACGGCCTCTTGCAGCACGGTGTATTCATCCGCATGCCGGGCGTGGCCCCGCTCAACCGCTGCATACGCGTGAGTTGTGGCGCACTAAGTGATCTACAACTGTTCGAGCAAGCCTTGCCGAAAGTCTTGGCAGCCTTGTCTTAGAAGATACGTTCTATTGGCTGCCCCAGCGCCATGGCGCCGGCATAGTTCGCCTGCTGCACAAGCTGCATGGGATGGAAGCGCGCTCCCTGCACATCCCTGAAGCAGCACTCCAGTTCACTGCGCTTGAAATAGCTGGCGCCGCCCGCCGCCTCCATCGCAAGCTCAACCGCACGGAGGGCATGGCGCGCCACCAATTGCCGTCCCATCATGACGTCATTTATGGTTTCAGCAGAAGGTGCGTTGCGGCGCGTCACCGACAGCATGTATTCATGCGCAATCTGGGCGCCACGAAGTTCCGTCTCCAGCTGTCCGATAAGCTGTGTGATGTTCGGATCCGCCCGCCGCTTGCCCGCCATCGTGTCGGCCATGTCGCGCGCATGTTCCGCAATGCCGACATAGACGCCATAGATGAGAGGAATGGCGATGGTCGCAATGATTTGAAACAGCGGATGCCATTCGCCCGCTTTGCGCTTCAATGCGACGGCTGTTTCCGGCACTACGTGGCCATCGATCACCACGTCGTTTGAACCCGTTCCGCGCATGCCAAGCGTGTTCCAAACGGGATCAATGCGCACATGGGGAGAATTCATTGGCACCCCGAAATGAAGCACCGACCGCGCGCCGCCCTCCTCTTCCAGCACCGCACTGGTCATGAATAGCGCCGCGGCTTCGGCTCCGGAGGCAAACGATTTCCGGGCCGTGATCTTGTAACCGCCTTCCACCTTCTCGGCCTTGCCGGAACCGGCAATCCAGTCCGATCCGCCGCTTGTAAGCACAATGATCTTTTCTGCCGCAATGCGTTTGAGCAGGGGTTCCACGGCAGCAAGCTTCTGATGCCGCCAGCGCCAGGCCGGAATGGCGACCTGATGCTGGTGCATGGAAAAGGCCAGCGCCGTCGATCCGCAATAATGCGCGAGCGTTTTCAGCATCTGGCCTAAGTCATCAATGCTCGCATCTCCACCGCCAAATTCGGCAGGTATGCCCGCTTCGACAAGCCCATGCTGCTTGAGAAGGGCATAGTTCTCGGAAACGAATTGACCCGTCTCATCTGCCAAAGCTGCCCTTGAAGCGATTTCCGGGCCGATCTTGTGGACGATGTCGGTAAGGCTTGTCGTGGTTTCCGCGGGCTTCAATTGGGTGACAACACTCATTTTTGCGCTCCTGACATTCAATGGTTCCGCCGTGATGGACTGAGCATCGCGCCATGAGCCGATTTCCGCTAGTCCAACTTCTGTACCGGAGGCCGTTTCCGGCGCGACTTGGCCTCTAATTCAGTACAGAATCTGTACTTCAACTTTGCCGGTTGGGATGTTAGCCTCCCGTCAACAATGGGAGGTGCTCATGCCGGATTCCGGTAGTTACGGGCAATTTTGCCCTGTTTCCATGGCGACGGAGATCATCTGCACCCGCTGGACTCCGTTGGTCTTGCGGGAGTTGTTGTGCGGATCACGCCGCTTCAATGAATTGCGCCGCGGCGTACCCCGCATGTCGCCCACGCTTCTATCCAAACGCCTTGATGAGCTGGTTGAGGCCGGCGTCGTTGCGCGGGTTACGAGTTCAAGATCAGCCGCGCCTGAATATCACCTGACGGCGGCTGGCGAAGACTTGCGCCCCATCATCATGGCCATGGGCTTTTGGGGCCAGCGCTGGATCGAATCGAAACTATCCCTGAAAAATCTCGACCCCTCGCTTCTGATGTGGGACATGCGGCGTAATTTCTTTCCAAAACCACCACCAGAACATCGCTGCACGCTTGAGTTCTACTATCCGGATGTGGATCCCACGCGCCAGCACTTCTGGCTTGTCGTCGAAACTGACGGCACCACTGACTTGTGCCAGTTCGATCCCGGTTATGAAGTCAATCTGGTGTTGAAGGGCCCCTTGCGCGCCATGACATCCGTGTGGATGGGCGCATCGACCCTGAAAGAGGAAATCGAAAGCGGCGCCATTGAACTCCACGGCGACAAAAATCTCGCCGCTGCCTTTCCGCGTTGGCTTGGCCTCAGCGTTTTCGCACCTACCCGCGCGCGAGTAGCAGCCTAGAGTTTGATCAGGATTGATTGAATCTCCTCCCCCTCTTACGGGCAGGGCAATCGCATATGGCTGACATACGCCCTCTCCCGTGGCCGTGAGCCATGGGAGAGGGTCCGCGAAGCGGGGGAGAGGGTCCGCGAAGCGGGGGAGAGGGCCCAATTTGCTCAACGAATTGCCCTCTCCCGCCCTTCGGGCACCCTCTCCCAACGCTGCGCGTTGAGAGAGGGCAAGTGAATCCACTCTAATTAGTGGCCTGTGCCAACAGATCCTGCAGATCGAGGCGCTGCGTCATCATGGCAAGCGAACCATCGGCGTTGCGTGGCCATTTTGCTTCAGGCTTGTCCCAATAAAGCTCAACGCCGTTCTGGTCCGGATCGCGCAAATAAAGCGCTTCCGACACGCCATGGTCCGATGCGCCTTCAAGTGTCCACTTGTTGTCGATCAGCCGCTTCAGCGCGTTGGCGAGATCCTTGCGCTCCGGATAGAGGATAGCCGTGTGATAAAGGCCCGTGGTGCCTTTGGGCGGCGGCGAGCCGCCCTTGCTTTCCCAGGTGTTGAGGCCGAGGTGATGGTGATAGCCTCCAGCCGAGATGAAGGCAGCCTGTTCGCCATAGGTCTGCACGAGATCAAAGCCGAGAATGCCGCAATAAAAGTCGAGCGCCCGCTTGATGTCTGCCACCTTGAGGTGGACATGGCCGATGCGCGTACCGGCCGGAATTGAGTAATTTGCCATGTGACTAATCCGTAACTTTTAAAGTTACATTATAGTATCATTGCGCCTTGTTTTCAAGTGCAAACTGTGGGCGCATCGGGCGAGGAAGTGGAATTGCGAAGCGAAAGATGCGCCAGATTCAAAGTGCTACAGCAGCCGGCGGTCAATTGACCGCCGGCTGCTGTAGTGGCGGCCAAAACCGTGGACATCCGGAGCGCCGCACTTGATGTCCGCCGCAATTGATTGGCAAGACTGTAAGTGAGGAGCTCATCCATGTCCCCCAAGAAAGCCTTCACTCCGCCTGCAAACCTCACGGTCGTCAACCACCCGCTTGTCCTGCACAAGCTCACCTTGATGCGCGACAAGCACACGCCCTCGGCCGTTTTCCGCCAGCTTCTGCATGAGATCAGCCATCTCCTCGCTTACGAAGTCTGCCGCGATCTGCCCATGACCACCCAGACCATTGAAACGCCATTGGCGGAAATGGAAGCGCCCATCCTCAAGGGAAAGAAACTTGTCATCGTCTCGGTGCTGCGCGCCGGCAACGGCCTTCTCGAAGGCATGCTGTCGCTCATTCCTTCTGCCCGCGTCGGCCATATCGGCCTCTACCGCAATCCCGAAACACTGCAGCCCGTCGAATATTATCTCAAGGTCCCTGAGGATATTGCTGAGCGCCGCACCATCGTCGTCGATCCCATGCTGGCCACCGGCAATTCCGTCTCGGCGGCGGTGAAGCGCCTCAAGGAAAAGGGTGCCAAGGACATACGTCTCGTCACGCTTCTCTCCGCGCCTGAGGGCATCATGCACTTCCATGAGGAGCATCCGGAAGTTCCGGTCTATACGGCGGCCGTCGACAGCCATCTCAACAGCCATGGCTACATCGTACCGGGCCTTGGCGATGCGGGCGACCGCATGTTCGGCACCAAATAGAGCAAGTCCCGGCGAAGTTGAA
>JBIOWL010000301.1:0-5117 GCA_044868645.1 Aestuariivirga sp. | reverse complement strand
CACACGCGCTCAAATATCTCGTCCTGAGTGACGACGCGCTCACGGTTTGCGACCAGAAAGGCCAAGAGGTCGAAGACCTGGGGCTCAACGGGTACAAGCTCTGTTCCATGCCGCAATTCGACCCGCGCCGTGTCGATTGCATAATCTTCAAACGCGTAAATCACTCAGGCCTGCCCAGAAAAAGCCCCTTGAGGACCCCCTTAGCGCAAATATCAAGGCCGTCTCAAGAATGAATCAAGGCTGTCTCAAAGCGTATGCGCTGGCCGCATGACATACGGGCGACATGGACGCAGCACTGATGCGGCGTCGATCATCACTGACAACCAAAGGATATTACAATGAAAATTGCTCTCTCAACCGCTATGGCGCTGCTCGTTCTCTCGGGAACGGCATTTGCCGAACGCACCCACGACCTTCGCCAGTCGGACACATACTATGGCAAGTTCATGGCACACTCCACCCCTGAGCGCCTCCACAATCAGGGCAGCTATGACGTCATGCCCTTCCGCGCCATCAACGCTCCCGTCACGACACAGGGCGGCGAATTTGATCGCGAGCAGCGCCGGCTCGATGAAAAGAACGGATCCAATGGCTGAGCGGATCAATCCGCGTTTTTCAGCGGATTGACTACATCCTCACAACCAAAGTGTCTTCCGCCGGACACCTCCTATGCCGGCGGAAGCCAAGGCGGTCCGGGATTGCCCCCATTTCCGGGCCGCCTCAATTTTTTGAAGGAAGCTTATCGTGTTCAAGAAATATTTCATATCGCGCCGCATAAGGCTGAGACTCGAACAACTCGATGACAGGCTGTTGCAAGACATCGGCATAAGCCGCGCTGACATCGGCCGAATTGCCAGCGGCAACTCACCAAAGCACCATGATTGGCGCGATCGTCCCCATGACTTCTGCTGATGAAGTGAGGTGTTAGAAATGTCGAATTCAGCAACAACCACAGCGAAACGCGCCCGCAGCAAACAGATGCTTTCAAGGCGTGCCGCCGCTGCCGCCGCGATGGTGGCACCGTTCACCATCAAGATGGCACGGGGGGATACGAATTCAGCCGCTGTACTTGCCGGCATCATTCAGCGCACGGAACAACAGGCCGCGGCCTTCAACTCCGGTGACATGGAGCGCTGGTTCAAGATGACCAATATAGCCGACGATTTCACCTTGCTGGCGCCGTTCGGCGGCCCGGCCCACCACGGGTTTGACAAAAGCCCGGAATACCTTGCCCGCCTTTCGAAACTGTTTCGCAACGGTGATGCAAAACTCGAGGTCGCCCAGGCCTACGCGTCCGAGGATCTCATCGTGCTTGTCTTCATCGAACGCGGGCATGGCGAGGTGCATGGCCTTCAGGATCAGGAATGGCCGTTGCGCGTGACCCAAGTTTATCGCCGCGACGGTTCCGAATGGCAATTGGTGCACCGTCATGCCGATCCACTGTCGCGGCGTCTCACGCTTGAACGCACAGCGGCTCTGGCACGAGGAGAAGGCGCTTCTCAATAGGCCTTCAAGGCAGGTTGATGCTCTTGGGTTTCATTGTCTCGAAGCTTCATTGCTACAAAACAAAAGGCACCCGAAGGAAGGGTGCCTTTACTTTAGAAGAGGGCGGGGTAGATCAGGCGCTTTCGCGCATCTCGTCCATGTCGTCGTTCATGGGCGGCGCGCCATCGCGCAGCACATAGCCACGGCCCCAGACTGTCTCGATGAAGTTCTTTCCTTGCGCGGCGGCGGCCAATTTCTTGCGCAGCTTGCAGATGAAGACGTCGATGATCTTCAGTTCCGGCTCGTCCATGCCGCCATAGAGGTGGTTCAAGAACATTTCCTTGGTAAGGGTCGTTCCCTTGCGGAGCGAGAGGAGTTCCAGCATCTGGTATTCCTTGCCCGTGAGGTGCACGCGCTGGCCGGCCACTTCCACCGTCTTAGTGTCGAGGTTGACGAGAAGCTCGCCGGTGTGAATGACCGACTGGGCATGACCCTTGGAGCGGCGCACCACGGCGTGAATGCGGGCCACCAGTTCATCCTTGTGGAAGGGCTTGGTCATATAGTCATCGGCGCCGAAGCCGAGGCCCTTCACCTTGTCTTCGATGGCGGCGAGGCCTGAGAGAATGAGGATTGGCGTTCCAACTTTGGAGACACGCAGCGCTTTCAGCACTTCATAGCCGGACATGTCGGGCAGGTTGATGTCGAGAAGAATGATGTCGTAGTCGTAGAGCTTGCCGAGGTCGACGCCCTCTTCGCCCAGATCGGTTGTATAGACGTTGAAGCCTTCAGACTTCAGCATCAGCTCTATGGATTGAGCCGTCGCCGTATCGTCTTCGATCAACAAAACCCGCATTTGCGAATCCCCTTGTGGTGCCGCCGGGCATAAGAGGCCCTGGCCTTCGACTGGTTTTCCCGCCCGCCGCTTTCAGCTGGCGCTACAAACCGTTAACTCTAAAGATCAAGATAGGCCGAGAAAGGTTAACAAAAGATAAGGCACACGGGTCCGACTTTAACGGTTTAGGCACTACATGTTGTAGTGCGCGCGCAAATGGCCCCACATGTTGTGATTGGCTCTTTGCTGCAGTCAAAATCGTGGCGCTGCCCGGTTTCACCTGAGGTTTACCCAGCCTTAAATCTGTTTGTTCATCATAAACGCTGCTGACCGTCCTCAAACCGTCGCCGGATTGATTCTGTTCTCCGCAATAGAATCGATTTGGAATCGCGGTGCAAGAGTCCGGCGCACCGTGAGTTGAGTTTTGTGAGGTACTTATGCGTTCACGCGAAAGCCTATTGCGGCTGCACCGCTTCCGCACCCAGGATGTCCGCCGTCAGGCCGCGGACATGGAGTTGATGATCCAGGATCTGATGCGCAAGCATGATGAACTGGAACAGCACATCAAGACAGAAGAACACAGGACGGGGGTTTCCGATCCCGCCAGTGTCAATTATTCCATGGCCGCGAAATCTTCGCGCGTGCGGCTGGAGAATTTGCTCAAGACCGTGGGCGAGCTCAAGGATCAGCATGAAACGATCCATGACAAGCTCAAGGATGAAGAATCCGAGCTTCGCAAAGTGGAGATGCTGGTTGAGAAGGAAGGCGGCTCGTTGAAGCCTGCTCCTGCAGCACCGCCGCCCGGCGCCATGATCGGCCACGCCATCGCGCGCTGAGCGTAATAGAGATTCAAAATTTCAATGGCCGGGTTTCCCCGGCCATTCGCTTGATGTACCCGTCAATCCCGCGAAGGCGGGAATCCCACTTCCCTGCAATTGAAAGAAGCTGGCCCCCTGCCTTCGCGGGGGTGACGATTTTGGGACAGACAATCTATGGCGCGAGTGCGTGCTGTTTCAGCCGCTCGTAATAGGGACGGGCAGCTTCTGCGATCGATGCGAGAGGCGCGGGCAAGTCAGGCAATGGTTTGCGCGGCTGCGGCGTGAAGCCTTCCGATTCCCAGGCAGCGTTATACCAATGCGGTGCCCACACGCCATCAAAGCTCTTCGGCCCCTTCGGCCATTTCAGCATTGCTTCGTCGAATGAAATGCCAAGTGCAGCGCAAAGCTTCACCAACATGGCGCGCGGGTTTTCAAGAATGTCGTCGGCATCGATCACCGGCGGCGTATGACCCAGCTTCTCAGCCACCATGTCGAAGATCTCTGCCTGCTGGATGAAACCGATGGCGCGCAAATCCACATCTGCCCATTTCTGCGCATAGCTTGCCAGCACGCGCGCCGGATCGCGAATGAGAAATGCATTCGAAAGTTTCAGGATGAAACTGCGGTCAAAACCTTCCAGCATGTGATGGGTCATGTGCT
Organism: Aestuariivirga sp.; assembly: GCA_044868645.1. GTDB lineage: Bacteria > Pseudomonadota > Alphaproteobacteria > Rhizobiales > Aestuariivirgaceae > Aestuariivirga. Next base: position 1,322 of record JBIOWL010000301.1, on the reverse strand, counting down.
TCTGATAGAGCAGGGGCTTTACCGAAGGCGTGGTGCATTTGGTGACCAGTTTATCCCAGTCTGTCTCCATGGCGGCGATGATTTCATCGCGCATGGGATGGTCGTGGCCCTTCGCCTTCAAGGCAAAGCCATAGAAGGGTTCATCCCAGGCTTCGCAATCGGCGCGGTTGCCGAAGGCATACATCATGGCGGTTGAGATGTTGCGGGGGCCGGACCACATGGCGACGATTTTGTGTTGGGACATGACTACCCTGAGAGTTTCGTTGCGTAGAAGAACCAGCAGGCGGCGAGTGCAATGAGGATGGCCAGGCTCTTGCGAATGGTGATTGCGTGGAGCGAGTTTTGGAGGAAAGTTGCCATGGAGCCCGAGAGGATGGCAATGCCGCTGTGAATGATTGTCGCCACCGCCACATAGACGGCTGAGAGCAGGGCGATCTCAGTTACGAGGCTTGTTTCGCCGGATAAAAATTGCGGCAACATGGCCGCGTAGAAGAGATATGCCTTCGCGTTGAGCACATTGCTGATGAGGCCCTGGCGAAAGGCAACGCCCATGGTGGCTTGCGTGTTGTCGATCTCCGCTGATGAATCGCGCCAGGCATCCCAGGCGAGATAGAAGAGGTAGAACGTTCCCGCCCAACGCAACGCTTCAAACAGCACGGGAAATTCCAGCAGCAATGCAGTGAGGCCAAGCCCTGCAACAACGGCAGCGATGGCAAGGCCGAGGGCCACTCCCGCGACTGCGGCAAGCGCAGTTGTTCTCCCGCGCGCAGCACCGAGCACGGCAAGCCAAGTCATGTTGGGACCGGGCGTCAGTTCGATCAGGATCGAGGCCAGGACAAAAGACCAGAACATCAGAGGCTGCGCGTGCTTTCAGCCTTGCAGAGCGCCTTGTAGCCTTCCGACAGCTTGCGTGAGATGGGCCCAACGCCGCTCCATTCCGCATCCGACATGGGATGGCGCACGGGGCGGCCGTCAATCATACGCACAGGAACGAGACCTGCAAAGGTGCCGGTGACGAAGGCTTCATCGGCGCCATAGACATCATAAAGCGAGAATTGTTTTTCGAAGGCGGGAATGCCGAGGGACTTCGCCACGCGCAGCATATTGCCCCGCGTGATGCCGGGAATGCAGTATTGCCCCGTCGAGGTCCAAAGCTCGCCGCGGCGCACGATGAAGAAGTGGGTGGAGTTGCAGGTGGCAACGAAGCCGAGGGGATCGAGCATCAGCGCTTCATCGGCGCCGGCATTGGCCGCCTGTACACAAGCGGTGATGCAGTTGAGCTTGGAATGGGAATTGAGCTTCTGGTCCTGCACATCGGGCGC
>JBIOWL010000300.1:0-3014 GCA_044868645.1 Aestuariivirga sp. | reverse complement strand
CTTCAGGAAGAACACGCCGTAGAGATAGGCAGCAAAGATCGCGACCAAGAGCACGATACAGAAAATCATCGCCACGACCATGGCAACGGTGACAACCGAGCGCGCCGGAACACCCGGCTGCGCCAGGGGCAGAAGATTGTTGATGAGCCCGGCAATGACCACCAGCACCGCGCCGATGGTGAACAGTGTGATGCTGAAGGGCTGGAAGATCATGATCAGTGCCGCAACGCCGAGCCCGATGATGCCGTATTCCAGCTTCAGTGCCGCGGCGGCACTCATTCCATGGTTTTCTTCGCTCATGCCCGCACTGCCTTTCCGCTGTCGTCAAAGATATGGGTCTGCGCCGGATCGGGCACGAGATGCAGCAACTCTCCCACCTTCACGCGCTTGTCGCGGGTAACGACCACGCGAATGTCGCCACCAGTTATAGTGCGGGCGTGGATCAGCGTTTCAGCGCCCATGGGCTCGATGAGCTCGGCTTCAGCATCTATCGTGTCCTTGGTGTCGCGCGATGCAACCGAGAAAGCGCGGGGACGAATGCCGACCGTCACCTTGCCGGGCTTCAGGTTCGCCACGCCGGCATTGGCGCCGATGGTGACCTCTTGCTTATCAAAGACAACCTTTGCCTTGCTGTCGCCATAGCCCTTGTAGTCGGCTTCGATGAGATTCATCTGCGGCGTGCCGATGAAGCTGGCAACGAACACATTGGCGGGCCTCGCAAAGACTTCGTGCGGGCTTCCCACTTGCTCGATGAGCCCGTCACGCATGATGGCGATGCGGTCTGCCATGGTGAGGGCCTCCAGCTGGTCGTGCGTGACGATCACCGTCGCCTTGGAAAGCCCCGACAGCACTTCCTTGATCTGGCCGCGCATGGAATGGCGAAGCTCGACGTCAAGCCGCGACAACGGCTCATCAAAGAGGAAACAATTGGGATCACGCACGATGGCGCGCGCCACGGCAACGCGCTGCTTTTCGCCTTCCGAGATTTGCCCCGGTAGGCGGTCCAGCACCGTGTCGAGGTGAAGGATTTTGGCGACCTTCATCACCCGCTTGTCCATTTCCTCCTTGGAGAGCTTTTCGTAGTGCAGCGGCATGGCGATGTTCTGCCCGACGGAAAGCGCCGGGTAGAGAGCGTAGAACTGGAACACCATGGCGATGTCGCGCTTTTGCGGCGAGAGTTCATTCATGTTCTTGCCGGCAATGATCACGTCACCCGCGGTCACCCGCTCCAGCCCTGCGATCATGCGGAGCGTCGTGGTCTTGCCGCAACCCGAAGGGCCGAGCAGGCAGACGACTTCCCCCGCCGCCACTTTGAGGTCGGCATCTTTCACGGCGGTGAAATCGCCGAACGTCTTGGTGACTTTGCGTATTTCGATGGTGGACATGAGCTAGCGTTTCACGGTGCCGAAGGTCACGCCGCGCAAAAGGTGGTTTTGCAGGAAGAAGGTGACCAGGAAGACGGGGATGAGGAAAAGGGTTTCGATGGATGCGAGCAGTGTCCAGTCCGTGCCGCGCCCGCCGGATGAAACCGCCTGGTTCATGGCGACGGGAACGGTGCGGGTATCGGCATTGGACAGGAGCAGAGCAAAGAGGAACTCGTTCCAGGTGAGGATGAGGCCGAAGACGAATGTTGCGGCAAGGCCTGCGACCACTTGCGGTAGGCAGATCTTGAGGAAGACCTTGGTCTCGGAAGAGCCATCGATGCGCGCTGCATCCTCCACATCCGTTGAAAGTTCATCGAAGAAGCTCTTCATCATCCAGATGGTGAAGGCGAGATTGAAGGCCGTATAGAGCAGCGTGATGCCGAGATAGGAACCGGAAAGCCCGGTAACCCTGAACATCAAAATCACCGGAATGATGATGACGATCGCCGGCAGCATGCGCGTCGTCAGGATGATGAAGAGATACGTATCATTGCCTTTCAGAGGATAGCGCGAAAAGCCGTAAGCGGCGAAGGTGCCGATAATGAGGGCGAGCAGCACCGATACCGACGAGATGAAGATGGAATTGAAGAAGAAGCGGTCAAAGCCTGTGGGCTCAGGCGAGCCGCCTGGCGTCATCACCCGTGAAAAAACCGAACCGAAGTTTTCAAGTGTCGGCGTGAACACATAAGCGTCCGGGATGAGACCAAAAAGGGAGGTGGGCGAAATGGTGGGCGGTACCGACAGCGCAAGATCCTGCGGCTTGATGGCCGTGAAGATGATGAAGAGCACGGGGAGAAAGTAGAGGAAGCTGATGATGGCGACGAGAAGCGTGTGCCCCCAGCCTGCTTCCGTGACGCCGCTCGCCTTGCGGAAGCCCAACCGTTCCCAGATGGATGCGTTGTTCGCCATGGCTCAGGCTCCCTGGTTCCGGCGGCTGGCCAGATAAAGGTAAAGATTGGTGAGCACGATCACCATGAACAGGATGACATAGGAGAGGGCCGCGCCCTCGCTTGTCTTGTTCTGCTCATTGGCGATTTCGGCGATGAGATAGGCGATAGTCTTTGTGTCCTGCCCACCGCGGATGAGGATGTAGACAAGGTCATAAAGCTTGAAGGCTTCGATGGTGCGGAAGAGCAGCGCCAGCATGAGAAGCCCGCGGATATAGGGAAAGGTGATGGTCCAGAACTGCCGCCACTTGGCCACCCGGTCGATGGCGGCGGCCTCATAGAGATATTTCGGCACGGAGACGAGCCCTGCCAGCACCAGAAGCATGACGAAGGGTGACCACATCCAGGCGTCGGCGAATACGATCCCCATCACGGCGCCCAGCTTGTTATCCATCAGAATGAACTGCTCGCCCGTCACTTCGCCGATGATATGGCTCAGGATGCCGAATGTCGGGTCATAGTAGTAGGTGAAGAACACGCCCGAAGCGACGACCGACAGCATCATGGGCGTCAGCACGAGGATCAGCAAATATTTTCGCAAGGGAAACTGTTTCGCAAAAAGCATGGCCAGCAGGAAGCCGGCGATCATCTGCGCCGCAACTGTGCTGACCACGAACATGCCGGTGTTGATCAGCGCATCCCA
>JBIOWL010000299.1:0-2581 GCA_044868645.1 Aestuariivirga sp. | reverse complement strand
TGGCCGCCATGGATGTGCCAGACCGGATTCATCAGCTTGTCCTTTGCCTCCGCCTGCTTTGGATAGGCGGCAAGGAACTGGGCATACTCATCCACTGCGCGCGGGATCACATCGAAGTAGAGTTTTTTCGCCTCGCGTGGGCGGTTGTACATGTAGAGCGCGAGGCTATCCGTATCGGCATAGGTCAGCCATTCATCGATGGTGAGGCCGTTGCCCTTGGACTTGGAGATCTTCTGGCCGTTCTCATCAAGGAAAAGCTCATAGACATAGTGTTCCGGCGCGGGCTTGCCCAGAATTTCACAAATGCGATCATAGATCGGCGCATTGGTCTGGTGATCCTTGCCGAACATCTCGAAATCAACGTCAAGGGCCGCCCAGCGCATGCCGAAGTCGGGCTTCCATTGCAGCTTGGTGCGCCCGCCACGCACATCGAGCGTCACGTCAGTGCCGTCCTCATCGGTGAAGGTGATGGTGCCTTGCTTGGCATTTACATCCTTCATCGGCACATAGAGCACGCGGCCGGATATGGGTGAAATGGGAAGGAACGGCGAATAGGTGGCCTGGCGCTCCTCTCCAAGCGTCGGCAGCATCACCGCCATGATGTCATCGTATTTCTCCAGCGCCTTGATGAGCGTGTCATCAAAACGGCCTGAGGCGTAGTAGTCGGTGGCAGAGGCAAATTCGTAGTCGAACTTATAAGTGTCGAGGAAGCGCCGCAGCATGGCGTTATTGTGATGACCGAAACTTTCATAGTCGCCGCCAAAGGGATTAGGCACCTTCGTCAGCGGCATCTGCAGATAGGGCTCAAGCGCTTTCCGGTCCGGCACATTCTCCGGAATCTTGCGCATGCCGTCCATGTCATCGGAAAAGCAGAGAAGGCGGGTTGGCAGGTCGCTCATCAAGGAAAAGGCTTGCCGCACCATGGTGGTGCGCGCCACCTCACCGAAGGTGCCGATATGCGGAAGTCCTGATGGACCGTAGCCCGTCTCGAACAGCACGGATTTCTGTCCGGTCTTCTCCACGCGCTTCAAAAGCTTGCGGGCCTCTTCAAAGGGCCAGGCCTTGCTTTCGAGCGCGGCAGCGCGGAGGGCGGGAGAAACGGGCATTGGGCTACTTTCGGTGAACTTCCGCTGCCCTTTAGGGAGCGTGTTCCTCGCCGTCAATCTTGAGCGATAATCTGCGCGGCCACCAAGGCAAGGGCTATTGCCATTCCCATGATGCCCCACAGCCGCCAGCGCCGCAGCCTGGGAGCGGCCGCCGGAGAGCGCCCGATGAGAAATAGGCTCAAGTTGACGGCGGCGAAAACCAGCAACATGGCAAGGCTGGTGAGCTCTGCAAGTTCACGCAAGGGAACGGCCAAGCCCAGAAACAGCACCGCACCTGAAACCAGTGATGTGGCGATGACAGGGGTTTGCCGCTCCACATGAACGCGGCCCAGGAACTCGGGCAGCAATTGTTCCCGCGACATGCCAAAGATCACGCGGCTTGCCATGATGATCTGGATGAGGACACCATTGATCATGGCAATGGCCGCCATAGTGGCAATGATTGCGCCGCTCCGCCCTGTGGCGCTGGCAAACAATTCGGCGATGGGTGCCTTGCTTGCCGCCAGAGCATCCCTGTTGGGCATGCTGGCGAAGATCAGGGCCAGCAGGATGTAAAGCGCCATGGAAATGACGAGCGTCAGGATAATAGCGTAGGGCACATTGCGTTCCGCATGTTTGGTTTCCTCCGCCATGTTTTCAATATCTTCAAAACCGATGAAGGCAAAGAAGGCCAGAAAGGCACCCGCCGCTACGCTTGACCATCCCGCAATGGAAGGTGGCGGGATCAGCAGGCGCTGTGTGACATCGCCACCGGTGAGCGCTGGCCATCCTGTGGCGGCAACAAGTAGAAGTGTGCCGACCTCGAGAATGGTGATGACCGCCGCAAAGGCAACGCTTTCGCGCACGCCCATGACGGCAATCAACGTCAGCAGCACAATGACGCAAACAAAGCTTAGGGTTACTGGAATAGGGAAAATTGTTTGCACATACTGGCCGAATGCCAGGGCAATGACCGCCGCCGAAGTGACCGCCACGACAATCACAAGATAGCCGGCAATGCGCCCGGCAAATGCGCCCATGCCGAGCTTGACGAAGACCGCCTCTCCTGCCGCCTTGGGATAGACGCTGGCGAGCAGCACGTAGGAATAGCCGGTGATGCCCGCCACCAGGCCTGCGAGGAGGAAGGCATAGACAATGTGATCGCCGGACATGGCAAAGACTTCGCCAATCAGCGCGAAGATGCCGGCGCCAATGGTGACGCCGACACCATAGAAAACAAGCCACGGCAAAGTCAGGCTGCGGCGAAGATCCTGTCGGGTCATGGCCCGCAATCTAGAGCAGCCTGCACCCGCGCGGTTTGCTCCAGATCAAACTGTTGTCACGACGTGCCGCCCGCATGCTGCTTCAAGAACGCCACGGTGCGGCCCCAGGCAAGGTCAGCGGCTTCCTTGTTATAGCGGGCTTCATTGGTGTCGTTGTTGAAAGCGTGGTTGGCGCCCTCATACATGTGGATTTCATAGGTCTTGCCCGCAGCT
>JBIOWL010000298.1:0-3532 GCA_044868645.1 Aestuariivirga sp. | reverse complement strand
GACGAGATCCTTGAAGCCCATGCCCGCCACGAATCGGCTCAACAGCTGCAAACACCAGCGATGCGCTATTGCGAGCTGCTGGCGGTTGTCTGCAAACGGGTTGCAGAGGAGTGGGGCATTGCAGTCACATGGAAGGAATGTGTCGCCTATGGCAATTCGGTGAAAGACTGGCCGGCATTCCCGGACACAGTGGAAGCGCTCAAATATCTCAAAAAGCATTTCAAGCTGGCAATCCTCTCAAATGTCGATAACGAGAGTTTTTCGGCAAGTGCTGAGCGGCTGCAGGTTAACTTTGATGCAGTCTATACTGCTCAGGAAGTGGGCAGTTACAAGCCAAGTGACCGTAACTTCGACTATATGATCCAGAAACTCTCGGGCCTTGGTGTGGGAAAGAGGCAAATTCTGCACACAGCCCAAAGCCTTTTTCATGATCATGCTCCCGCCAACAAGCACGGCCTTGCTTCGTGCTGGATTGACCGGCGTCATGACAAGGAGGGTTTTGGCGCCACACTGAATCCCGGGACCATGCCGCACCATGATTTTCGTTTCACCAGCATGGCTGAAATGGCGCGCGCCCATCAGAGCGAGTCTTAAGTATGTGCGCGGCTCGCTAAAGCACGAGGCTGTAACATCCGGCTGCCGAATATCGACAGCAGCACGGCGGCGATGATAACGGAGCCGCCGATGAAGGCGGAGCGTTCGGGAACTTCGCCGACAACAAGCCAGGGCCAGAGCGGGTTCAGCACAGCATCCAGCATGGCGATAAGCGAGAGTGTGATGGCGGGAACCGAACGCGCGCCCTTGATGAAAAAGATGAGCGGAATGGAGAGCTGCAGGGGGCCCATTGCGGCCAGCAGCAGCATCTCGCGCAATGACACCTTGAAGCCGCCAAGCTCATTGCCAGCGATGAAGCCGAAAAATCCGGCAAAGAGGAAGGTGGCAAAGCCGCCCACGCAAATGGCGGGCGTCATGTCGACATTGCGGAAGCGGCGGAGCGTCAAGGTCTGGCTGGCAAAGGTGAAGGTCATGCAAACGGCGACCAGGATGCCGATGGCGTTGCCTGCTTCAAGGCCGCTCCATGCAATGATGAGGACACCGAAAATTGCCATCACGGCGGCGGCCCAGGCGGTAAGGCCCGGGCGCTCGCCCGTGGCCCAGGGACTGAGGAGCCCGGTGAAGACAGGCGAAGCCGCGCCGATCACAGAAACCGTGGCAGTGCTGAGAAGCGTGAGAGATGTCACATAGAGGGTTGAGCCGACGGAGAAGAATCCGGCGGAGAGCAGCATGGCGGGAAGCGGCACGGCCTTGAAACTCTTCCATGTGCCGGGACCGTGGAGCAGCACGAGGTAACAGAGGAGAGCTGTTGCCATCCAGAAGCCGCGCCAGCAGTTGAGCTGCCAGCCATTGAGATCCGGCATCAGGCGCACAAAGAGGCCCGACAGCGACCAGCCCAGCGTGGCGAGCAGGACGAAGATAACGCCTGTGCCGTAGGTTTGCTGAGTTGGTGGACCGCCCATCACTGCTTTCTAGCACGGCCTACTGCCAAGCCGTGACAGGGAAGCGACTATATTGCGTCATGCACCTTTGAGTTTGGTGCATTGGATGATAGGTCCCCCGCTCCGATGACATTTCCGATTCACGAAGCCGCAGCATTTGGCGCTGCCATCTGCTGGGCCATGACGGCGCTTATTTCCTCGCTTCCGGCAGGACATCTGGGCGCACTGGCTTTCAACCGCCTGCGGCAGGCGGCGGTGACGGTTCTGCTTGCAATTTTTGTGCTGGCCAGCGGACGCTGGCAGGGACTGGGCGTCCATGAGGCGGGCCTGCTTCTCGCCTCCGGCCTTGTCGGCATCTTCGCAGGCGACACGCTGCTCTTCAATGCGCTGAACCGGGTAGGGCCAAGGCGGTCCAGCATTCTCTTTGCTCTCAACGCTCCCATGACGGCAGTGCTGGGCTGGCTCCTGCTTGGCGAAACACTGCCTTTCAAGGCGGTCATGGGAATCATGCTCACCTGTTTTGGCGTCATGCTTGCCATCCTGTTCGGCAAGAGGTCCGGTCAAACGCACAAACTGGAGGAGGTGAAGGGAAGCCTTCTTATCGGCGTGATGTTCGGGCTCGGCGCGGCATTGGGCCAAGCAACAGGCTCCATCATTGCGCGGCCTGTCATGGCTTCGGGATTTGATCCCTTTCTGGCTTCCATGCTGCGGGTCGGCATTGCGGCCGCAGCCCTCAGCTTGTTGATGGCGCTGCCCTTTGAAGCGGTGAAGCCGCGCAGTCCACCGACCTGGAAGATCGCAGGTTTGACGGTGCTGACTGGCATTCTTGCCATCGGCATTGGCATGACGCTGCTGCTCTTTGCGCTGTCGGGCGGAAAGACAGGCATTGTCGCCACCATCTCGGCAACATCGCCTGTGCTCATTCTGCCTATGCTGTGGCTGCGCACCGGCGAACGGCCGGCCGCTGGCGCCTGGGCGGGTGCTGCGCTCGCGGTTGCCGGAATGGCGCTGCTTTTTCTTAACCGCTAGGCGCGCAGCGCGTTGTTCTCCGGATCATAGGGGCTTTCGGCGATCACCGTGGTCTTGAACTTCTTGCCGAGAATCTTGATTTCAAGTTCGGTGCCCAGGGCTGCATGCTCCGGCTTCACCATGGCGAGGGCAATCGACTTGTTGCAACGGAAGCCGAAGCCGCCATTGGTGGCACGGCCAATCAACTTTCCGCGCTTGTAGACGGGTTCGGAGCCACGGGCATCTGACCATTTGTCCTTGATGCCGTGGACCTCCATGGTGACGAAGTTCCAGGCAAGGCCCTTCTCACGTGCCGCAACAAGCGCGTCGCGGCCAATGAACTGCCCCTTGTTGGGATGAACGAAACGGTCCAGGCCTGACTCATAGGCATTGTATTCGATGGAAAGTTCGCGCGGCACGAGACGGTAGCTTTTTTCGATGGAGAGCGATGACATGGCCTTGATGCCATAGGGCCTGATGCCGAATTCCTTGCCTGCATCCATCAGGAGATCGAAGAGAGCGACCTGCTGTTCGATGGGGTGATGGAATTCATAGCCGAGTTCACCGACGAAGTTCACACGCAGGCAATGGGTCGAGACAGGACCCACATTGATCTCCTTGCCCGAAAGCCAGGGGAAGGCTTCGTTGGAAAGATCAGTCGCGGTGAGTTTCTGCAGGAGCTTGCGGGAATTTGGGCCAGCGAGCACCAGCACGCCGAGGCGCGTGGTGATGGGGCTAAGGCGCACCGAACCATCGGCAGGCAGAAGCTTCTGCAGATAATCATGATCGTGGCGTTCATAGGCACCGGCGGAGACGAGGTAGAAGCGGCCCGGCTTCCATTCATAGACAGTGAACTCGGCGCGTACGCCGCCGCGCGAAGTGAGCAGATGACACAGCGCGATGCGGCCCTGCTTCTTCGGGATTCTGTTGGCGAGGATAGACTCCAGCCATTCGCGCGCTCCCGGCCCTGAGACTTCCATCTTGGCGAAGGCCGACATGTCCTGAAGCCCGACGCCGTTCTTGACGTT
>JBIOWL010000297.1:0-2144 GCA_044868645.1 Aestuariivirga sp. | reverse complement strand
GCCTCACAGATGTGCGCCATGTGAAGCCGAATCCTGAAGACATGGAGCGGCATGATCCGGCGGGCGATCTCCATCAGTTCAGCAAAGACAAGTGCTGCCACTACCGCAAGACCGTGCCGATGCGCGCGGCGCAGAAGGAATTCGACATTCTGATCTCGGGCCGCAAGCGCTATCATGGCGCATCGCGTACCTCGCTGGATTTCATCTCCATGCAGGACGGCAAGATCAAGGTTGAACCGCTTGCCGCCTATTCCGCACTGGACTTGCGCGCCTATATGCAGTCGCATCATCTGCCTTCCCATCCCCTGGCGCTGCAGGGTTACCGCTCCATCGGGTGCGTTCCATGCACGGTTGCCGGCGGCAGCGATGATGATCCGCGCGCCGGGCGCTGGGCGGGCACAGAAAAGACAGAATGTGGCATTCACTTCTCAGCCAATGGTACAGTGATCCGCACGGAGATACGCCAGGCGGCGGGCGTCTAGTTTCAGCGGCAAGGGTGGGGCCATTATATGGACGTTTTCTGGGCTTTCGCGCTCGTCGGTTTTTTCGCGCAATTGATCGACGGCGCGCTGGGCATGGGCTTTGGCGTCATTTCGTCGTCGATCCTGCTGGGCCAGGGCATTGCGCCCGCACTTGTGTCGGCCAGCGTCAATGCCGCCAAGATCCCGACCACAGGCACCGCCGCCTTCTCCCACTTCATCCACAAGAATCTCGACAAGAGCACGGTCATTGCGCTCTGCGTTTTCGGCTCGCTCGGCGGCATCGTCGGCATGTCGGTGCTGACCAGCCTCAAGGGACCGTGGCTCAATACGCTGGTGATGGGTTATCTCTATTTCATCGGCACACTGATCATCTGGCGCGGCGTTACCGGGCGAACGCCGCGGCTCCTTTCGTCGGCCTACAAGCGGCTGGTGGGATTTGTCGGCGGCCTGGTTGAAGGCATCGGCGGAAGCTGGGGGCCTATCGTCACGACCAGCATTCTCGGATCGGGCACGGAAAGCCGCTATGCCATCGGCTCCAGCAATTTTTCTGAATTCGTCGTCAGCGTTGTCGTTTTTGCCGCCTATCTCATTGCATTTGCGATTGGCCATTGGGAAGGCGGATCAGACTGGAAGGCCGTGGCCTATCCGGTGGCGGGACTTGTCATCGGCGGAGTGCCTGCGGCACTCGCCGGGGGCTGGCTGGCGAGGGTTGCGCCCAAACAGCCGCTCACCATTGCGGTGGGCATGCTGGCCGTCGGCATCGCCGTCTACCGCATGGTGACGGGCTGATCAGCCGGCTGCGGCCTGCTTGATATCCTCGAGCAAGTCGTCAACATCCTCAAGGCCTACAGACAGGCGCAACATGCCGTCGGTGATGCCCATCATGGCGCGTGCTTCCGCTCCGATATTGCGATGGGTGGTCGAGGCGGGGTGCGTCATCAGCGATTTGGCATCGCCAAGATTGTTTGAAATATCGACAAGACGCAGGTTGCGCAGGATGTCGAAGGCCTTGTCCTTGCCGCCCTTCACTTCGAAGGTCACCATGGTGCCGCCGCTCTTCATTTGCTTGCGGGCCAGCGCTGCCTGAGGATGGCTCTCAAGGAAGGGATAGATCACGCGAGAGACGCCCTTCATCGCCTCAAGATGTTCGGCGATGGCGTGGGCCGAGGCGCTTTGTGCATCAACGCGGATCTTCAAAGTCTCCATGCCTTTGAGCAGCACCCAGGCGTTAAATGGCGAGAGCGACGGACCTGTGTGGCGCAGGAAGGGCTTCAACAGCTCTTCCTTGAACTGCTTGGTTGAAACAATGGCACCGCCGAGAACCCTGCCCTGCCCGTCCATGTGCTTGGTGCCGGAATAGACAATCACGTCCGCTCCATATTGCAGCGGTTTCTGCAAGATGGGCGTTGCAAAGATATTATCGACAACGAAACAGGCCTTGGCAGCTTTGGCCATTTCGCCAACAGCGCCCATGTCGATGATCTCGAGCGTTGGGTTGGATGGCGTTTCCAGGAAAACGGCTTTGGTTTCAGGACGGAACGCTGCTTTCCAAGCCTTCAAGTCATTGCCATCGACCAGCGTATGGGTGATGCCGAAGCGCGGCAGAATGGCGGTGATGATCTGATAGCAGGAGCCGAACAGCGCCTTGGACGAGACAATATG
>JBIOWL010000296.1:0-4870 GCA_044868645.1 Aestuariivirga sp. | reverse complement strand
GAGGTGGGCAAGCGGAATATTCATGTATGCCGCAGCAATCGACGTCGCAATGGTCTCATAGCGGTCGCCAATGCTGATCACGACATCGGGTTTAAGGTCGTCAAACACGGTGGCCAGCTCCGACAGGCCAATGCCCGTGGATTTGGTTGAAGTCGTAAGGTTCTCGCCTTCGACGATCATGTAAACCTTACGGTCGATATGGAAGCCTTCGTCCTCGATCACCTTGGCGGCACTGCCATAGCGCTCCAGCAGGGCGGAGGCAGCCACCACCAGCTGCAATTCGAGGCCGGGGTGATTGCGGATAGCGTGCAGGGCCGAGCGCACCCTGGCATAGCTTGGCCTTGCGGTCACCACACAGCAGATTTTCCGGGTCATGCGAAATCGGTCCAGTTGAACTGTTGATTGTATTGAACGGCACGCACCAGGCGGCGGCCGACGAGCTTTTCCGCCTCGGGCGCCGGAATGCCGCCGCCGGGCTTCTTCATGGCAATATCGGATGCTGTCAGAACGTGGCCGGCCGGAAGGTCTCGTTCGGCCACCAGGCTTTTCATGAAGATCGCCCGCATGGTCCGCAGCTCGTCCGGCACCACTGACTTGTCGACCGGCGCGCGCTTCATCGCTTCGATGAAGTCGATGCCCTCGACGAGCTCCGCCAGTTCCTCAATGGTGAGGGAGGCGGGAACGTCGGGTCCAAACATGTGGCGGCTGAGCGTGGCGTGGACCTCGACCACCTGTGCACCCAGCGTAACGGCGGCGAGACCAGCATAGATCTTCGCGGAATGGTCAGAAAGTCCAACGGCGGCGCCCGGATAACGCTTGGCGAACGCTGTCATCACATTGAGGCCGACTTCTTCCGGAGGGCAGGGATATTTTGTGGCGCACTGAAGGACCGCCAGCGGCGCGAGTTTTTCTCTCAACAGGGAAACGGCGGCATCTATTTCGGCAAAATCGCTCATGCCGCTCGATAAGATAACGGGCAGACCGGTGGAGGCCATGCGCTGCAACATGGGGAAATTTGCAACCTCGCCCGAGGCCACCTTCCATGCGGCAACGCCCACTTTCTCAAGCAGATCGACCGCCGCCATGGAGAACGGTGAACTCAGGAACAGCAATCCCTTCTCATCGGCGTGGCGCTTAAGCCCATGCCACTGCTCGGCAGTAAACTCCATGCGCTTCCAATAGTCATAGCGTGTGGCATCTTGGCGGCTAAATACCTTGCGCCAGGGCTCGGCAGGAGTGCTTTCGGCGTCCGCGATATGGGTCTGGAATTTCACTCCATGAGCACCGCTCGCGGCAATCGCATCAATGAAGGCATGAGCCATGCCCAAGCTGCCGTCATGGGCTTGGGCCACCTCGGCAATCACCGTACAGCGTGCCTCCGCGGCGGGGCGCTTCAGCCAATGCTCCATGTTGTTCTCCTGATGGGGGATTTCTCTAGCGCGCTTTCAGGTCAGGTGGAACCACGTGGCCGAAAAGAATTCGCGCAAACTCAATGTCTTGGAACAGATCCTGGCCGCCGATGCGATTGCGCCCAGGTGGAATCTGTTCGAGCGCTTAGCATTTCACGGACCCAACATCTGCCGCGCCAAGTCAAGGTCGGCCTGATCGTCAATGTTGATGACCGGCCCACTTACAAGGATCAACCTGGCCGCGCTTCCGGTCAAGCCAAGCCCCTTATCGAGGGCGCTGGTCCTTACGGCATAACACATGCCGTTCCGGATAAAGGTGGGCCTGAGTTGCTGCCGGTTGACCACTGTGGCGCCGTCAGGGTGGGCGAAGGCGGCAAAACCCTGCTCGTTGCGGCGAAATTGCTTCAACGGATGGTAACGCAGCGGCACCTCGCTTACCGTGAAGGCCGCGTCCGAACCTTCTGCAGCACAGGCCGCAACCGTCTGCCTTACGATCTCTGGCGTCCGGGCTGGAGAGGTGGGTTCAAGCAGCACGGCAATGTGAAATGCATTTTTTTCTCCAGTGGCTTGGAGCTCGCCGAGCAGGTGCACAACTGCATCACGGACGTTTGCCGTATCGGAGGCAAGTCCCGCCGGCCTTAAAAATGGGACCTCCGCACCGGCCCTCCGGCCTTCCTCGGCGATTGCGGGGTCGTCGGTCGACACCACAATACGAGCGAAGATCCCTGCTGCTTTGGCGCACGAAACGCTGCGCGCCAAAAGCGTTTGCCCGCCGACCCGCATCAGGTTCTTTCCGGGCAACCCCTTGCTGCCACCGCGGGCCGGGACAATAGCCAACACACGCGGTGCCGGTATCGCCGACAGATCGGTCACGCCGGCTTGTGGAAGTGGATGCCGAAGGCCGTGGGGAAGCTGGTGTGCTTACGTTTCAGGTTCACCGGATAGTCCTTGTCCCATTGCTTCAGCTTTGGAAACTGCTCCTTATAGAACCAGTCTTCCATTTTCAGCCGCTCCTCATCGGGGAAATATTCAAGCGCCTGAGCCCAGCAATAGGCAACGGCCGTGAAGGGCCCGCCTTCGTGCTTGTCGCGGTCGAAGATCATGCCGGCGGCGGCGATCATGCGGCGGAAACCTGCTGGCGTGTAGCGGATGAAATCGTCCGGATACTGGTGAAGTTCCCGCACGAGAGGTTCAAAGATGTAGCCCTTCGCATTGGGCTTGAGCAGCCGGGCGATCTCAGCGAAGAGTCCTTCCTGGTCGGCAACATGGTGGACGAGATTGGGTACAATCACGAGGTCCGCAATGCCTCTGTCCAGCCCAGTCTTCTCCGGCTGGCCCCGGAGGGTCGTGGGCACGGCGAGGCAGCGTGGATCGTCAATCATTGCCTTGTTGTAACCGCCGCGGTTGGTGGCGCTTTCCGGGCTGCAATCCACGGAAATGAAATTCTGGCGGCTGAAGATCGGGGCAAACAGGCTTATGCCGCCATAAAGCAGCGTCCGTTCAAGCGCGACGACGGTTGCGCCGGCGGGCAGGGCTTGGGCGTATTCGAGGCAATCATCGAGAAGCAGCCGAAATTGCGGCCACTTGGTCTCGACTTGAAAGACCTTTTGCTCGAGCATCTCCACATGCCGGGCAATCTCTTGGGGCGTGGGGAGCGGGGCTTTCGCGGCGGCGCCACGACTGGCTAATGGCTGCGTCACTTTTTTCTCCGATTTCGCAATCGCTCCGTTCTATAAACCATTGATCTTGCCCTCTCAATCTCCATGAATTAGGGGATCAGCATGCCAGCCATCTCCGTCGTCATGCCGGTCTATAATCGGGCTCAAACCGTTCAACGCGCCATCAACAGCGTTCAATCCCAGACCTGCACGGATTTCGAAATCGTCGTCGTCGATGACGGCTCGAAGGACAACACTCTTGAGGTGATCAGGGCGATTCATGATCCTCGCATTAGGCTTCTGGTCCAACCGGAAAACCGTGGCAGCAATGCGGCCCGCAACCGGGGCATCCGCGAGGCTTCTTCCGAGATTATCTGCTTTCTTGACAGTGACGATGAATTCCTGCCGCACAAGCTGGACACGGTGCAGCGCTACTTCGCTGAACATCCAGATGTCGATGCGCTCCTGGATTCCTTCCAACTTCTCTATCCTCCGGAAAAAGGGGGCGGCACAAAAAGGCGGACCAACCCTCACCTCAAGTCGAGTGCTGCGGTTAAGGAGGCGATATTTTCGCGCCGATTGTTCAAAGCCACGCCTGCCCTCAGCGCACGCAAGTCTGCCCTCCTGAAGATAGGTCTTTTCGATGAGGCGCTCCGGAGGCGGCAGGATATGGATCTCGTCCTGAGGCTGGCGTCGGCCTGCGAAATGCGCAGCATCAGCGAGGTGCTATGGACCAAACACTGGACCGAGGGAGCCATTTCCTCGAAGCAGGAGACTTTCATGCGGGCCATGCTCGATATGTGCGAGCGGTACCCGGCCTATCTGGTCCAGCCACAGTTCCGGCGCGGCCTGGCGCGGGACTTTGCCAGGCACTTCTTGCGGCTGAGCCTCAATGGACGGGTGTCTGCCATCCGCCACGATGCAGCCCAATTCTCAAGCCGTCACAGCCGCACCGAGGCGGTTTCGCTTTTCACTCAGGGTTTATGGGAAATGGCGCGACGCGCCATCAGCCGAGGTTGATCAGGCAACAGCCGGTTTGTTCCCGCCACGCCCCGCTGCAGGAGGCGGCAGCGGTTTGAAGGACCGCGTAAAAGCGCTTTGCAGTTGGCCGACCAAGGCAACGCCGAAAAAGCCGAGTGAGAGCAGCATGGCTGCAGGCCTTTGCCACACTGGAAGATCGACCTCGCTGCCCTTAGCCCAGATGCGGTACCAGGACCGTGCGAGCTTTTTGCCGAAGAACACAAAGGAATAGCCGATACGTCCAAGCCGCGAGGCTGTCACGGTGTGATAGGCTTGGTAGTCGCGGTCCATGCCCGTTGTCCAGGCACGCCAGACGATAAACTTGCCGCCGGGATGGGGCGCATGAATAGTCATAGCATCAGCAGTACGTGTCCACTTATAGCCGCGCTTGTCGATGTCGCGCAGCCAGAAGCCGCAGGTCTTCTTGAAGGGACCTTCCAGATCGGGGAAGGGGTTTGCCTTGAAGAAAGATGTGCGGAAGGCTGCGTTGTTGGCGTGGATCTTGCGGCGCTTGACGGTGACATCACGTTCGCTCGGCAGATTGAAAATCCAGCTCAGCGCCATGGTGCGTGACAACAGGTCTTCATGGCCGAGCACGGTGAAGCCTCCGACGGCCATCATTTCCGGATCGTCGAATGGTTTGAGCAAGCCTTCAAGCCAACCAGGCTGCGGGCCAGCATCACTATCGAGAAAGACGACGAGATCGGTCTTGGTCTGCTGAACGCCGTAGTTCTTTAACTTGTAGTATGTCAGGCCCGGCGTAGGAACCAGTTCAAGGTCGGC